>JACRDV010000039.1 GCA_024860865.1 Methanobacteriota archaeon
GGCAGTTCTTCTTTTGCAAGCTTTAACACTTTTTCGAGAACTTCAGCTTTAGTTGCCATATTCAATCTCTTTCAGAAATTCTTCAGTGCTGCGGATCTTTATTTCTGTAATTTTATCTCTCTTATTTAATATTTCATCGTCAACGGATATAAAATATATTGCACCGCCTTCAACAGCACTTGCAATATGATATGCGTCCATATCCTTTAACCCAACTTTACATATTTCTCTTTTCCTTGATAAAATTTCCTGTGTAACCAGTTCTATTTTTTCAGAAATTGCTTTATCCATGCTTTTCTTAGCGGATTCTCTTTTTTTCCCGCCTTCGATTCTCTCTACTTCTATGTCCAGAAATATTGAACCGACTATGCTAAACTTTCCCTCGTACACCTTCCTCAGAATTTTTAGGTATGCTCTCCTCTCACTTTCTATTCGGGGCGTCGGCTTGTCAAAAGGTCTGCACCACACGCAGGTATCGAGATAGATTTTCATGCTATGGAATTGCAATGCGAGTTAAAATAATTTTCGTTTTATGAGGCTTCAAAACTCTTTCTCTCTGAAATGAAAGAAGCAAGCTAATTAATATTTGAACGAAGTTATAATACAAAATAATGAAACTCCTGATCACAGGCTTGCCAGGCTGCGGAAAAACAAGCTTTGCAGGAAAATAATTCAGGCGCTGAAGGATAAAAAGATAGGCGGCAAGCTGCACGTAATCTATGTTGAATACGAGGACCATCTAAGAGTGATAACAACCTTCGTATCGAAGCGGAGGAAGTAAAATGCTTAAATTAAAATGTCCGTATTGCAAGGTTAAATACGAACAATCGAAATGCACGATAGAGGTAGTTGGCTTCCAGCTAAGAGGTCTTGACTGCCTTAGATGCCCAGAGTGCGGTGATGAAATCTTCACTAGTGAACAAATGGAAGTTGTCGAGCACAAAGCTAGAGAAGCAGGTGTATGGGGAACCAAAATTGGGTTAGAACGAACAATATCTCGTTCAGGAAGACGCCCAGTCATCTCGGTTCCAACCGAGTATGAGAAGCTTGGGTTTAAGGTAGGCACAAAAGTTAGGGTATATGTTGAAGGTGATAAGCTAGTGCTAAAGCGAAGTACAACTTAACTAACTTATAACCATAACTATTTTAAATGATTTGAAAATTCAAGTTTAAGCCTGTAAATTATTTTACACAAATATGGTTCAAGCAGACAATGCTGCGACTATATAGTTTAAAGCAGTCATCAAAAGGAAGCCTAACATAAATCCAAAGGTTGCTTCACGTTCATATCCATGACCATGACTTTCTGGAGCCATCTCATCAAAGATTACATAAAGCATGGCTCCTCCAGCAAATGCTAAAGCTGAAGGGAGGAGGGCGGAGAAAAGCCCGACTATAATCAAGGCTAAAATTGAGCAAACCGGTTCCACAGCTCCTGATAAAGTTCCAGCAATAAAACCAGTTTTTTTGGAGTAGCCCTCAGCCCTCATTAGAACAGCCACCATTAAACCTTCGGGTATATTTTGTAAAGCAATAGCTAAAGCCACTGAATGCCCAAAAGCAGTGATCCCTTGAGAATAAGCTGTTCCAGTTGCAAATCCTTCAGGGAAGTTATGAATAGTTAAAGCTACTATAATCATCAAACTTGTTTTCATACTTGGTGTAAGTGGTTTTTTTATTTCTAATGTTTCATGAATATGTGGTGTATATCTCTCGAAAGGAAAAAGAGCTGCTGCACCTGCCGATATTCCAATGAGAACTTGAAAAATATTCTCTTGATTTTTGCCCAACGCCCCTGGAATTAGATTGAAAGCAGTTACAGCCAACATTATTCCAGCAGAAAAACCTGTTAAGCCATCGTATAAACGATGAGTTATTTTACTTATGAGGAATACTAGCGCAGCTCCTAAACTTGTGGCCATTCCGGCAATAATAACTAATATAGTAGCTTGCGGGTCTAACATTTTAATTCCTGTTAAATAATGGGATACCTTTCTAGATAACAAATGCCAAAAATTTTTCTTTCAATTATAAAGGAAATTGCTTGCCAAACTATTTATTAAGCTTTAATTGATTCCGAATTTCGGAAATTGAATTTAGCTAAATTATAAAAGTTAGTACGTGTTAAAATTCAAAAAACAAAAGTGAGGTGGTTTTTTTGGCTATTTGGAAATGTAGCGTATGTAAATTCGTATACGAAGGAGTTGCTCCTCCTGAAAAGTGCCCTAGATGTGGTGCCCCGCGCGAGAAGTTTGAAGAACTCAAAAAAGAATCGGCTGATTTAGTATTCAGGGCAAGATTGACAAACAATTTGCACATGGAAATTGCATCAAAATTAGAAGAGATTAAAGCATTAGCTGAAAAAGGAATTCAAGATGCTTTAGATCCGGCTTGTGTTGCAATATTTAAGAAAGAGAAGGAAGATGCTGAAGCAACAATACAATTTACCAAAGCAGAAATAGAAGTGCATGTAGGAAAGGGTAAATGGGGTTAATCCGATATTTCTTATTGGGGATTATATGTATTTCTTACTAAACTCAAAACCAAAAGGCCCAATAGATTTAGCCCTTCTAAAAAGGGTACTAACTTTACTAGAGAACCCAAAAATCAAATTTGTATGCCATTATGGTTACTTGAACGAACCCGGTGGCATGCACGTTGTGGAAGTAGAAACTATTGATGAGTTAAAAACGACTCTTTCTCAGTTCCTAAGAACTGGAGAGGTTACAGAGGTGATACCGCTAACTACTCATGAAGAGACAGTTAATGCTCTCAAAAACATGATCAAAAAGTTTGAGTCTAAATAAGCAGAAAAGTAACAAAAGTGCTATACAAAGAAAAATGCAACAAGTGTCATCTTGTTTCACTCAAAAAACTTTTTAATTCTTCATTGCTTTCCCTTTTCTTTTTTCTTGTTTTTCATAAAGATATCTAACTTCCTCAACCGTATTAACTTGGTTTACATTTTTATCTTCTCTTATCTTGACAAATCTAGGAAATCTTAACCCAAAGGAACTCGTATGTTTCTCATGAGGTGATGGTTGTATCTCTTCATATACAATTTCCCAAACAACATTAGGCTTAAACCAAACATTAGGCTCTAATTCCGCAACTATCTCCTCTGGTTTTGTTTTAGCAATAATTTCTTTAAACATTTTAGTAAATTCTTCTAATTGTTCATCTGTAAGACCGCTACCTACTTTTGTAATAGTATAAAATTTCTCATCTTCTTCATTTCGAACAGCAACTAAATAACTTCCAAATGTACCAGCGCGTTTGCCTTTTCCATACCAAGCCCCGACTACGGCCACATCGATAGTTTCAACTTCGGGTTTGAACTTTAACCAAAGAAACTCTCTTCTCCCTGCTCTATAAACAGAGTTTAATTCTTTTACGAGCAATCCCTCATGTCCAGCCTTTAGCGATTCTTTCATAAATTTTTCAATTTCTTTTTTGTTCCCACTAACAAGTTGCTTAACAACACTAACTTTATCCGGAATTGGTTTGATTGTATTCTCTAGTATTTGTCTACGCTTCAGATATGGTTCGCCCATCAAGTTTTTATTGTTTAATAATAAGATATCGAAAAACTGAATTGAAACTGGAATTTCAGTGATTTTTTCTTTAATTTCATATTTTCTTCTTCTTTTCAAAACTTCTTGGAAAGGCATAGGCTTGCCAGTAATTGAGTCGGTGGCGATCATCTCTCCATCAACAATTGCAGTCTTTGCTTTAATAGCAGTTTTTTGTGCTTCAACTAAATCCGGAAAAGAAGAAGTGACATCTTCCTGCCTTCTAGTAAATAACTTAATTTTTTCATTATCTTTGTGAACCAGTATTCTCATTCCATCTAACTTCCATTCCCAAGCAGCTTTACCACCCATTCTTTCCAGTATTTCATCAATAGTATCTACGCGCTGCGCTAACATCACATTTAATGGCCTTCCAATAATAGGTCCAACTTTTTCTAAACCTTTAGCACCTTCTTCAGCAGCTATTTTTGCTACTTCACCATGATCATTCAGGTAGGTATATGCCTGCTCAACAAGCTCTGGTGGTACATTAAAAGCTTCAGCAATAGCATCTCGCAATCTACCTTCTGCAACTCCAGTTCGCGATTCACCTAAAACTGTGCGAACAATAAACCTTGCTTCAAGTGGATCAGCATCATTTAAAAGTCCGATGACAGAGTTAATTCTTAGATCTTGTGAACCTGCACCAGTCATCTCCGGTATTTTTGCAAGAATTTCGTGAACTCGCTTTACTGTTAAAGGCTTTCTGAAGAGAGTTACTTGCCTTTTTTTCTCGAGCAATTTTTGAACAACTACTCCTAAATCTCCTGTTTTTGCAAATTCTTTATCAATGACATTCATATCATAGCCAGTTGCTGAAGCGACTGCGCGCTTAACTAATTGAACTCCCATACCAAGTTCAAGAGAAACATAAGCAGGATAAACTCGGCCCAACAGCAGCAAGACAACTGAGTTCGTATCTTCTGGAGAGGTCTCTTTTAACAAACTGACTATAAGCTGAGTTTTTTCAAGATAACTTGGGGTTTTTTCGAGCTTTTCCATGTAATCTGCAAGTTTCGAAAACATCAATGACATTTTTAATCCTAAAAAATAATTTATTGCAAATTTTAAATAAGGCTTGCTATGCCAAAATTTTTTAAGCTGTAGGTTATTCCTGTGCTATTCGTTATCCTTTTGGCTTGATGCTAGCTAAAACAATGAATATCAAGAAAAATATTACAAGCAAGCCTATCCAAATCCACTGACTTCTCTTTTGCTTTTTCTGCTGACGGAACCACATTTCTTCGCA
>JACRDV010000041.1 GCA_024860865.1 Methanobacteriota archaeon
AAACCTTATATATTATTATATGCTCCCCGGTATGGCACTACAGCTCGTCTGTGGGCAATACCGGGCTAATTATTCTTCTCTTTTATACACTCATTTTCAACAATATCGTTCAGAAGTATAGATCTATTACAAACCTGTTTTAATAAAGATGACCTACTTATGCGAGTATACAAATAGAGCAAAGAAAATTGCAAGAGATTCAGTTATATTGCTATTATAGATTAGCTTATAGTATTATAGAAGAAGAAAAGTTGTCAGCGTTACAGCAATAGAAAAGAGAAAGTCAAAAAAATATGAAGAATTTTATTTATGAGTGCCATATTTTTTTCTTATTTGGTCTAGTGTTTTAAATTTACCTTTGTTTATTTCTTCGTCTCCACTTTCTGCTTCCTCAATAAATTTTATATCTTCGATCACTCTAAGAAAAGCTTCTACATCCTTCTTAGGCAACTTTAGTGTAACCATTTCTTCCATGATATACTAAACTCCCCCTCATAAGTTACTTATGATAAGTAACTTAGTATTATTTAACAACCAAAGAACATTTGGCAGTAAGATCTAGAACAATTAAAGAAAGACAGAAAAACCTAAAAATTATTAATCTTGACTTACTATCTAGGAGGACGCTATGGTTAATTGGCAAGAGATTGAACAAAAATGGCAAACCCGCTGGGAAGAAGCTAAGATATTTGAAGCTGATCCTCAACCTGGAAAGCCAAAGTTTTATTTGACGGTTGCTTACCCGTAAGCTAAGGCTAAACCTGGCCGGGAATTTGAGCGGCCGTCTGCATATTGGTCATGCTAGAACGTATACAATACCTGATGTAGTTGCTCGATTTAAACGAGCGCAGGGGTATGCCGTTCTATTTCCAATGGCTTGGCATGTAACTGGAACTCCAATCATTGGGATTAGCAAAAGAATTGAAAAGAAAGATGAGTTTGCAATAGAGGTATACAATAAAGTTCATGGAGTTCCAAAGGATATATTGATGACTTTTACTGATCCATTTAAGCTAGTTGACTATTTTTCAAAAGTTTCAAAGCAAGATATAGGTAGTCTAGGCTGCTCAATCGATTGGAGAAGAGTTTTTACTACAACTGACCTCGCTTATCAGCGCTTCATTCAATGGCAGTACAACAAACTACACCAACAAGGTTTAGTCATAAAAGGAACTTTCCGTGTTAAGTGGTGCCCTAGCTGCAAAAATCCAGTTGGCGAACATGACCTCTTAACTGGCGAAACTGCTGATATTAAAGACTATGTTTTGATTAAATTTAAGTTTAATAGTGAATTTTTACCAGCTGCAACTTTGCGACCAGAAACTGTGCTAGGTGTTACCAACATGTGGATAAACCCTCATGCGAGTTACTCGAGAGTTAAAGTGAATGGAGAAACTTGGATCGTAAGTGAGGCCTCAGTTAAAAAACTAAAATATCTAGATAAGAATATCCAAGTGGTTCAGACATTCAAGGGAATTGAACTAATTGGTAAGTTCTGTTATAACCCGGTTACAAATGACCCGATTATTGTTTTGCCAACTAGTTTTGTGAATCCAGAAGAAGCCTCTGGTGTAGTTATGTCAGTGCCAAGTCATGCTCCTTATGATTATATAGCATTGAAAGAGCTGCAGCAAAATCCTGCTGAGCTTAGGAATTATAATATCGATGCAGGAAAGGTCAAGCAGATCAAAATGATACCTCTTATCGAAAATCCAGGGTTTGGGGAGTTTCCTGCTGCTGAAATAGTTGAGAGGATGGGCATTACAAGACAAACCGATCCTAAGCTCGAAGATGCCACAGTTGAGATCTATACTTTTGAATATTCAAAAGGAACTATGCGAAAGAGCATTAAAAAATATGGAGGAATGCATGTTTCAGTTGCTCGAGAAACAATTGAGCAGGATATGGTAAACGCTGGCTCAGCCGACTATATGTACGATTTCACTGAAAAGCCAGTAACTTGCAGATGTGGAACTGAATGCGTAATAAAAACAGTTCAAGATCAATGGTTTTTGAAATATGCGGATGAAAATTGGAAAAAGAAAGCGACTGATTGCTTCAGTCACATGAAAATATATCCACAAGAGATTTTGCCTGAATTTTTAAACACAATTAACTGGCTAAAACAAAGAGCTTGCTCAAGACAAGTTGGTTTGGGTACAACTTTACCTTGGGATCCAAGGTGGCTTATTGAATCTTTAAGTGACTCTACAATCTATATGGCATTCTATATAATATCAAAATACATTAACTTAGGGTTAATTAAACCCGAGCACTTAACCGAAGAAATATTTGATTTTATTTTTTTGGGGAAGGGAGATTCTAAATCTCTAAGTAAGAAAGTTAGTTTAAAAGAAGAAGTACTTCAAAAGCTAAAGAATGAATTTTACTACTGGTATCCGTTAGACGTTAGATTTTCAGCAAAGGATTTAATTCCAAATCATTTAACTTTCTTTGTTTTTCACCATGCAGCAATTTTCCCGCCTGAGCTCTGCCCGAGAGCGATTTCAGTCAATGGATATGTTTCAGTGGAAGGGCAGAAGATGTCCAAGTCTAAGGGATTACAAGTTAATCTTGGTAATGCTTCCACCAAATATGGCGCTGATTTAACTAGGTTTTACTTGATCTCGGTGGCTGAGTTAATTCAAGATGCAGACTGGCGGGAACAAAATGTACAAGCTACGGAAAAACAGCTTGAGCGCTTTTGGAATTTAGCCAATGAAATAATAGCCTTGAGAGGCGAGGAGGCAGCGGGTGAATTTAAGACGATTGATCGTTGGTTATTAAATCAAATACAAAAAAGAATAACCGAAACAACTGAAGCGTTTGAGAACTTTGAGCTAAGAAGAGCATTGCACTCTGCGTTCTTCCTTTTCATGCAAGATGTCAGATGGTATATAAGGCGAAGTGAGCCTGAGATGAGCGATGTAAAAAGAAAAGCTACCGTTGCCAGTTTGCTCCATAAAGCTTTAAACGTCTGGCTCAGGTTACTGGCTCCGTTTATACCGCATATCTGTGAAGAACTTTGGGAAAAAATTGAAAAACCATTTGTTTCAAAAGCACCTTGGCCAGCAATTGAACGCCAGCTAGTTGATGAAAATGCAGAATTGGCAGAAAACCTGATTGAAAAAACACTAGCAGATGTTGAGGAAATAATCAAAGTAACAAATATCAAGCCAACAAAAGTTTACTTTTACACTGTTCCAACTTGGAAATTGAAAGTCTTTCGTGAAATAATTAAATCAGCACTAACTGAAAAATCGAATATAAGTAAAATAATGAAGACTGCTATGGAAGACCTAGAAATAAAGAAACACGGAGCTGAAGTCGCAAAGTTTGTACAGCAGAAGGCAACAGAGGTGGGCTCTCTCTCAAAATCAGAAATTGAAAAGTTGGAGAAATTCACCTTGTCTGAACATAATATTTTAGCTGAAGCTTCTCAGTTCTTTAAACAAGCACTTGGGGCGAATTTGGTTCAAGTTTATAGTGCAGATGACCCAAATCGGTATGATCCTCAAAATAAAGCAAAGTTTGCAGTTCCATTTAGACCTGCTATTTATATTGAGTAGCCACTGTTAGAGAGAATGAATTTGTTTTCTTTCATAGCTTTTCCTGTTATTGTTTTCAGCCAAGAAAAAAACCAAGAAAATTAGATAGTATCACATAAATTTTAAAGATTTTTTGATTGCAATTTTCAATTTTTCTCTAAGCTCTAACGGTATGGCAGCTATTTTATACATTCTCCCCTCAATACCCATTTTTCCAACAAAAAGAATAGAGTGAAGCCTGAGCACACCTATTATAGAAGTTGGCGGTTGCTCCACCCACCAGTACCCAATTTCACCATTAAATCTTCTTGAAAGTTGCAAATATTTCGTCCATCCTCCTTCACTCAAAACAAAATTAATCGCTTCTATCGACTTCTTTGGCAATTTCTTCACAATGGTAAAAAGCTTATCGGAATGGAGTGTTTCAACTATTAGCTTAACTTTTTGCCTTTTCTTACCTTTTGTTGATATTCCCAGCGCATTACAAATGCCATTCACCCACTCACCAGGATACTTGTTTAACATACTCGTTGCTGTAGACATAGGATTTATTATAATATCTTCGGCTTCCTTCAGCATACTCAACTCGAATTGTCCCATCACTACATCCATCATATCAGGACCTGCAAACCTGGATCTTTTGAATACCTCTTCGTTACTTAACTTAATGTGAAGTATTCCTGCGAATCTGTGGATGTTGCCCCAAGGGTGTATTCTTCCCATGATTATTCTACCTGGCTTATATTCCTCGTTGGCATTCCAGACTTTGGCTGGGTATATTTTTCCATCTTTTAAGTCTCTTACCACCAAGTCAACATCATGGCATTCTAGAATTTCAAACTTTCCTAATCTCATCTGCTCTAGTTGAAGCATCTTTATTTTCAGATCTGATTCAATGTCAAACTTTTCTACAAATTCTCTGACAATAGTTTTGCCAGTTAAAGGTCGTATTCTCTCTGACATAAACCACTCGATAAAGTCCTTAAAAATAAACTCTCTGTTAAGATTTTCATTATAATATGGAAAATCTTTAAAAGCATTTTCAAACTCATGAGAGTAATTCTCTACGGTATACTCGAAAAGCATCTGTTTACAGTTTTCTTCAGTTATTTTATTATTTTTTTCCATACTATGCTTCCACTTGTATCCACGTTTTTTAAGACTACTGGCAGTATCAAAGGCTAAAAAATTTACTTTTTTATTTTTTATATAACTTTTTCATTTTTCTATTTCCTCATTTTTAAAAAGTTCGAGGTGCTAAATAAAAAAGTCCAGATTCCTCCGCCTTCAATTCCCTAAGCATCCTTCTGCCTTCGGCTGCGACATAGGCTACGAGTATGTGAAGATAAATGCGGAGTACACGACATGA
>JACRDV010000044.1 GCA_024860865.1 Methanobacteriota archaeon
TGCTCCAATTATGAAATATTTCATTGCACTTTCTAGCGATCTCGGATCCTTTTTATTAAAGCCGGCCAGCACATAGGTAGATAGACTAGCTAACTCCAATCCCACGTACAAGGATATTAGGTCATTAGCCAATGCCACTATCATCATACCGGTAGTTGCAAACAATAAGAGCGAGTAGTATTCATCCTGATTCGGATTGTCTTTATAATACTTTAATGAGGATATCGCCACAATTATTGCAACACTTAAGAATATAAGATTGAAAAATTGCCCAAAGCTATCAACTATTAGTGTATTGTAAATAGGATTGCCAAGAAAAACTTCTTTCACGTTTAAAGTGTTTAACGTTAATACCAAGGCAACTGTTAATGCAAAAATTGAAAAATATCCTAAGCTCCTTTTCTGTTCTGTCTTTAAAAATAATCCAACGAGAATTATGATTATAGCCACACTAACTAATACTAGCTCTGGTGCCAATAAGAAGTAATTCAAAGCTGTATTCCCCCAATTGGTAAAATGCTAGTGAGACTCCCAGCAGTTGAACGCATGATATTGAATAAAGGCGTTGGATAAATACCAAGTGCAAGTATTAACAGTATCCATATCAATAGCGCTGTGAGCTCATACCAAGTTGCCTCTGTGATATCTCCAAGATATTCATTATACGGCCCGAACATCGCCCTTTGTAGCGCCCATAAGTGATATGCAGCGGTGAGCGGAATGCTAATGATTGCAATAATTACAAAATAAGGTAATTGTGGATAAGATCCGGCCAATACTGAAAACTCTGCAACAAAGCCGCTCATCCCCGGTAATCCCATTGAAGCAAAGAAACCTGCAACCATTAAGAACGTAAACTTTGGCATCTTTTTAGCTAGCCCACCTAAATCCTGGATTATCCTTGTGCCAGTATGGTGCTCAATAACTCCACATGAACCAAACAAGACTGAAGTTATTATTCCGTGTGAAAACAATTGGAACATCGCCCCGGATTGCGCAAAAATTCTCGGAATCTCATGCCCAGCTGCGATGGAAGCTGCAACCCCCAGGGATATGAATCCCATATGACCGATACTCGAGAATGCCACTAGCTTCTTTAAATCAGGCTGTGCCAGCGCTGCAAGTGGGCTATATAATATGCTGACTAACCCAAATATTGCTATGGCATAGACAAAAAAATGATGAGCGTTTGGAATCATTGGAATTAAAAATCTAAAGAGCCCATAGCCGCCCATTTTTAGTAAAACGCCTGCCAAGAGTATGGAGCCAATCGTTGGAGCTTCCACATGTGCATCCGGTAGCCATGTGTGAAATGGAACTGCCGGCATCTTGATTAAGAAGCTAAACAGCAATGAAGCGAATATGAAGTCCTTCCAAATCCCTTGTAATGGTATTGTGCTGTAGGCTGAAAGCAAAGTTACCATATCAAAAGTGTAAATACCAGTAGCTTTTCCATGGAAATGGTACATCGCAAATATTCCTAAAAGCATAATTACGCTGCCGACATGTGTGTATATTATGAACTTTATTGCTGAGTAATCTTTCCTCGGTCCTCCCCATATCCCAATAAAGAAGAACATTGGTATTAGCACGAGTTCCCAGAATATGAAAAATAAGAAAAAGTCAAGTGAAACAAAAACACCTGTTAAAGCAAAGTTCATAAGCAAAAGGATACCGAAAAATTCATTTGGTCTGTGCTTCTCGCCCCATGCATAGATTGCACAAAGAGCTGAAACAAGCACGGTTAATAAAACCATTGGTAAACCAATACCATCAACACCAACATGATAGCTAATGCCTATAGATGGTATCCAATTGTAAAATTCCTTGAAATTGTTCAAACCCTTTGAGGGATCATAGTTCAGAAACATAATTGTTGCTAATCCAAGTGCAATCCAGGATGCTGTCACTGCTACTATTCTAGCTTGCTCCCTAGTTCTTGTCAGAAATGCTATTATTGAACCGATTAATAGTATTGACAATATAGCCGAAATATACATACTCACACTCCAAAGTACCAAATCACAGTTAATAACAACACTATGCCAAGAAGGATTACGGTTGCATAATTCTGAACAACGCCAGTTTGTACCCTTCTTATAACGGTTCCAGATTTAACAGTCAGCCAAGAAATGCCGTTAACTACTCCATCGATCACATAGAGATCAAAAACATCCCAAAGTATCACTAAAGTTATTATGAACTTCTCAGCTACCAAATTCCTATAAACATAATCTAGGTGGTATTTATTCCAAACAATTTTATAAATCGGATTTCCTTTTTTAATGTACTTCCCAACATCTACGCGGTTATTGAAGTATATGTAGCCTGCAATTCCAATACCGAGAAAAACAAAAACAGTTGGGAGCAATTCAATATACAAGGGAGTCTCAACATGCTCAAGACCATAAGGATTTCCTCCCATCTTTGCTAAATGCTCGAAGTTAAGAGCTGACATGTATGCTGTAGTTGTAGTGAATGTGGTCGAGAGGAAATCATAGAACTTTGTTTGGGTTAAAATTCCAAATATCAATGAACATGCTGCTAATATTATTAAAGGCATGATCATGCTGGATATCGGTTTAGGCTCATGCGCATGCTCGGCTAAATAAGTCTTTGGTTTTCCAGTAAATGCTAAAAAATACATTCTAAATGTATAAGTCGCAGTAAGAAACACCCCAAAGATTAAAAAGATCCATGGAAGGTAATGTACTAAGCCACCTGTTTTACTTGCTATTTCACCGTACTCATATGCTGACTCTATAATCTTGTCTTTGCTATAGAACCCGCTAGTGAGTGGAAAGCCTGCAAGAGTAAGTGCTCCTATAAGCATTGTTATTGAAGTAATGCGCATTTTATCTCGCAATCCGCCCATTTCTTTTATGCTTCTAATATTCCAAAGACCGTGAAGAATACAACCCGCGCCAAGGAATAACAACGCTTTGAAGAAAGCATGGCTAATTAAGTGGAATATCGAGTAGCCAACTGCATAAGCACCGATTGCTGCTCCAACACCAAGCATGCAAAGCATGTATCCAAGCTGACTTATTGTTGAATAAGCCAAAACCCTCTTCAAATCATTAACAACCAAACCCATAGTTGCTGTCAATAATGCTGTGAATCCACCAACAATTGCTACAACCCACAATGCATTGGGTGCAGCCATGAATATCGGAAAAGTTCTTGCAACTAGATAAATTCCAGCGGTAACCATTGTTGCAGCATGGATTAATGCAGAGACTGTAGTTGGACCCTCCATAGCATCTGGTATCCATCCGTGCAATGGGAATTGAGCGCTCTTACCACAGACCCCGGCAAGAGTTAGCAAAGATACTAATGTTAACATTGGAGGAGGTATAACCCCTGTCTCTAAACTTGAGAAAATTTGAGAGAAAGTTATAGGTTCAGTTATGCCTGGAGCTGAAAACATGTAGTTGTATACGATAACAATTCCTAGCAGGAACAATGAGTCCCCTACTACACAAAACATCCATGCTTTTTTAGCCGCTGCAGCTGCCTCCGGTTTATACCACCAGAAACCTATTAGCAGGTAAGAACAAAGTCCTACAAGTTCCCAAAACAAGAATAGTTGTATAAAATTGTTTGAGAGCACTAACCCAAGCATTGCGCCAGTAAATAGAGCAGTCTCACCAAAGTATAGAAACTTGTCTGGATCTTCTCCCATGTAACCTATTGCAAATATGTGAATGAGCAACCCAACAAAAGAGACCATGCATACCATTACAATGGAGAGAGGGTCCACCACTATACCAAATACAATACCGGGATAAAACCAATTCCAAGATTTCTCGTAAAATGACATGCCTTGAAAGTATACATTGTAAAGTATCCCCAATGAAATAATAAGTGATCCAAAAATTGTTAGATTTGCAAACATTCCCCCCCTTCTCCAAGAATACTTCCCAAAGAGGAGGCACAAGAGGAATCCTAAAATTGGTAGAATTGGAATTAAATATGCAAAAGGTCTGAAATCGATCATTTTACCACTTCAACGTAGCTATCTTTTCTAAATCTATGTCTTTATACGCCCTGTAAATGCCGATAAATATCGCAAGCCCTACTGCTGCTTCTGCAGCTGCAACGGAAATGGTAAATGTCACAAATACTTGCCCAGTTAAACTAAAAGGAGTATTATATGATGAAAAGGCCACCAAATTTATGTTAGCAGAATTTAGCATTATTTCAATTGACATCAGCATTCTAATTGCATTTCTTTTCGAAATAACTCCATAGGCACCAATGCTGAACAATATTGCTGAAAGCAGTAGATAATATTCTAATGGTATCATTTTGAAGTCTCTCTCTTTGCTAGAAAAATTGCTCCAATCATAGCAGCAAGCAAAACTATCGAAAGTATCTCAAACGGAACAACATAATTTGTGAAAAGTAACTCTCCTATTAATGGAGTGGATACTACTTGATTTTCTAATGGAATTTCAGTAGGCCATTCTACTTGGGTGAGAAATAGCGCTAATAAAGCTAGAAAAAGAACAAATGTGATATATTCTAATACTTTCACTTAGCTTCTCCTCTTTTTGTTAACATTATTGCAAATAATATTAGCACAATCACGGCTCCGGCGTATATCAGTATCTGAATAGCAGCAAGAAATTCAGCATTCAACAAAATGAATAAACCCGCAACACAAACAAACATTAAAGCTAGGTAAAGTGCGCTATGAAAAATTTCTTTAGACTCTAAAACAAGGATAGAGGATACTATCGCCGTCAAGCCCAATACTAGAAATGCTAAAAGATCGAACAAAGTTTTTCACTTTTTAAAATTTTGCATTGAGGATTAACACATAGCTCGCAAAATGTATATCTCTATGTGCTTTTTTCTTCAAATTTGATAATTCTTTGAACCATAAACCGTCACCAGCTAACTATCTCTAGATTGATACTGAAAAGGGGACTTTCTAAGCCTAGGAAGCCCTAGAAAGCCTACTAGCAAGAAGAAATCAAATAGCTGATTAATAAAACTATCGCTAGAATTCTAGAATTAATTTAATTATAAAAAATTTATAAAAAATTAGTTATTAAAAAATATGAGTTTCCAACTATTTTTTAGAATTAAAGTACAGACTTAATCCCTTTTGAAGAACTAAAATTTTCGTAAACCTCTCACAAATTACTCTACATAGGTTTTTCTTGTGCCTCAGCGACTTTAGCTATTTCCGGCTCAGCTATTTCTGCTTTTACCTCTTCTACTCTTTTTATTTCTGGCATAATTTTTTCAACTGTACATTTAGTATAATAGTCAAAAAATCGGAGATAACCATATCTCGCGTAAAATAGTAATCCAAGAATCATATCTAGTGGCAAAAGAAATGCTTTACCGATATTCCTGACTGCTGAATCTAAAATTTTTATCTTTTCCCCACTAACCTTTACGCACCTAATCCTAAACACATGCTTTCCCAGGGTCTGGCCTTTGTATGCATCTAAGACAGTGAAATATCCATAACTAGCTAAAAACATCGTAGAGTATGAGGCAACCGTTTCATAGGTTGCATTTATTATTGGAGAGAGATCACCCGAAGCCAGTAACCAGAAATTCTTATCTAAAAACAATCCAGTGGATAAAAATAAAATGAGAGCATCTAAAGCAAAAGCTAGAATTCGCCGAGATATGATATCAAGGCTAAGAGGTTTCCCTATTTCTTTCAATCGTTCTTCTTTTAAGCCTATTAAGTGGAGTTTCTTATTAGCATCACAAACAATTTCGTGAGCGATTTTCCCGCACTCTGATAAAACGTAGGTACCCGAATTTGTTGGTCTAATAAATCTTTTAATTTTTCTTAAATGAAAGTTGAGCAATCCGCTGTCTATCTTCAGTGCGTCTAAAATTTCAGAATAAGACATCTCGATATTCTCATACAACAATTGAATAATCTTCATACGAATTTCATGGCTAAGTACATCAAAAATATCGGCAACGTCACAGCAAGGCATTTGTTGCGTTTTATTAGTATTACTCATCAAATTTCCCATATTATTTTTGCTAAGATAGGTAAAAAGGTTTTGCAATTTTTCTTTTTTGTTTAAGTGCCCATCTATTATGCTTTATATCGCATTTTAAGGTCTGACTTTTGCTATTGAAATACTCGACATATCTAGCTATTGCTTCCTCAAGCTCTTTTTTACTTTTATAGTTGCTGTTGTTTATAACATCCCTTTGAAGTGCTGAGAAAAATTGCTCGATTCTATTCAACCATGGAGTATTTGTTGGAAGATATACTAGCTCAATTTTTCCATCTTTTTCAACAAATTCTTTAAAAGCTTTAGATCTATGAACAGACCAGTTGTCAAGGATCAAGTATATCTTTTCTTCAGTTTCTTTCCTAACTTCTTTTAAAAAATCAATCGCTTCAATGGAAGTTTTTCTTTCATAGCACTTTGAAAGAACTTTTTTAGAATGAGGATTGAAAACTGATAAGAGCTCTGAAGTCTCTTTTACTTCTTGCCTTTCTAGAACTTTTCTTCTCTCTTTGCTCCAGCTTTCGCCTCCATATTCTTTTATTGCAATTGTTCCCTTTTCATCGAAGCAAAGGACAGCTCCATCCTCTGGCTTTCTTTCATAGAGCTCAATAACTCTGTTTTTTTTATCTCATAGTTTGGGTCATTGCTTTTCAGCCATTTCTTCGCTTTTTTGTACTCTATTTCATTTTTCCTTAGGATTCTCCTAATTGTCTCGTTGCAAATCCTCCTAACGATTTTTTTCTCTTTTAAATAGCTTTGAAGCTTTTCTAAGCTCCAAGTGTTGTAAGGCAGTCCTAGATCAGAAGGTTTTGAAGTTGCTATTCTAACTATTTCCTGCTCTTGCTCTTTTGTGAAGTTTCCTTTTTTAGTTTTTGGCCATTTTGTAAAAAGACCTTCAACTCCTCTCTCATTGAACCTTTTTATCCACTTTCTAATTGCACAAGGGTGCATGTCAACCTTTGGATTTATTTCAACTGGATTAAGCCCTTCTCTTGATAGCAAAATTATCTTTGCCCTTTTAGCTATGGCAACATCATTCGAATCTAATAGAGGGTAAAGCCGATTCAATTCTTCCTGAGAGATTTCTCTAACAAATAACATTATACACCACCTCAAAAATAAATAGTAATGAAAATTTAAAAATCTGTGTCAGACGTTAGAAAAATTAACCTATTGCCTCTTAGATGGTGCAGTTAAGGTTAAGAAAAAAAGGTTTTATTATAAAGTTATTGAAACCTATGGAACAATAGAAATAGCTGATTTTGAAA
>JACRDV010000047.1 GCA_024860865.1 Methanobacteriota archaeon
ATCGTGATTCGAGTAAAATATTTATTCGCTAATTCATAACTAATGTTTCAATATATTTTAAAAATTATTTATTGATGATACCTTGCCCCTTTCATCTATTATGGTTAACTGGAATTAAGTTAACTTTTTTTCATTTTTTTCTGTTATGCTATTCGCCATTTTACACCTTTATTGTTTGGGATGAACGATATTTTTTATTGAACAAAAAGTTTTCTTATGAGAAATTTCAGGCGCCCCAGTCGGGATTCGAACCCGAGTCGCAGGCTCGACAGGCCTGCATTCTAGGCTTGAACGTGCAATCCAAGACTTCCTAGGCCTCTAGACTACTGGGGCACAAAATAAAGTAATTTGAGATAATTTAAAAACCTATCGTGCCTTGGCCTTAACTCCTTTCACACGGGGAGGTTTTGTGGTTAAAAGGGTTTTTAAGCCAGTCGCTTCTTTAACAAAAGAATTATACCGATTAATCGCATCTTTAAACATCTCTGGATTTACCCCTTCAGTCTGAGTTTCAGTTTGGCAAAAAAGTTTCTCTTCTTGCACTTCTACCACAAGTTTTCTCAAAGCTCCATAATTTTCCATGACATTTTTTCCATCATCTGTCTCGTAGATCTTTGAGTTTGGAAAGTATTTTTGAAGAAGGCCGGGGATTTCTCTTAAAACGCTTTTATAACCTTTCTTAAGAGAATAACCTTTCATGCAAAGCCCCGAAATAATAATTAGTGGGCTGGCAGCTATCTAGGCTTCGCGTAGGCTCTCGCACTACACTACCACCTAGAACGTGGGCGGACTTAACTTCCGGGATCAGAACGAGTCCGGGTCTAGCCCCGCCACTGTGGCCGTTCAAATCAATGAACTATGGCCGCCATACCCAGCCCATTTAAAGGTTAAAAGTTGTTTAATTTAAATTTTTCTTTAGTCAATTTCAGTATCAAATAAGTGGTCCCGGCAGTCGGATTTTCATTCAAGAGGTATTAAGCTATTAATCCTGCTAATGTATTTCACTCTTGTTCGCAGCTTTCTTTTGATATGTACACATTTCTTAAAATTTTAGAAATGCTTTTATGGCGATTTCATGCTTGACACGAACTCTATTTGCCTCCGGATACTTGCCCTTTCGCGTTCCTTTGCACCAATATAATATGGTTCCAATTGATCCCAGTTCTTCTTCATCATTTATGATTTGCCTCTTGAAATTTGAACCGACGACCAAGCGGTCTACAGCCGCCCGCTCTGCCAGGCTGAGCTATGCCGGGATATTAATTATATTTAGAAGAAGCGCTTTTAAATTATTTTTGTTAACAGTTTTTTTATAAATCAGGACTTTTGGAGGATAATTTTGGAACTATTTGAAGCAATTAAAAACAGGCGCAGTATAAGGGCTTTTAAGGACAAACCAGTTCCTGAAGAAAAACTGATGAAAATTTTAGAGGCAGCTCGCTGGGCTCCCTCAGCCGGCAACCTCCAGGCTTGGGAATTTATTGTGGTTAAAGAGCAGAAGCTTAAGGAACAAGTTGCAACAGCCGCTTTATCCCAATGGTTTATCGCTGAGGCACCTGTAGCTGTTGTGGTATGTGCGAACCAAAACCGCTCTGCAAGGAGATATGGTGAGAGGGGAAGAGAGCTATACTCAATACAAGATGCGACCTTAGCAACGCAAAATATGATACTAGCAGCCCATGCAGAGGGATTAAGCTCTTGCATAGTAGGGGCTTTCTATGAAGAAGAAGTTAGAAGAGTCCTAAAAATCCCTGAAGGAGTGAGGCCAATAGCAATTATACCAATTGGATACCCTGGTGAAAGGCCAGAAGCACCAGAGAGATATGAGTTAAGCAAAGTTGTCCATCGCAACGGATACTAGGCTTGATAGGCCTCTTCGCCAGGAAATATTGCAATGCCTTCTGGAGTAATTTCAAATGGATATCTTCGCGTGCTGTGTTTTATCCCCCTCATCTTTAACACAATTAAGTTTCTCTTCAGTTCTGCTCCAATTTCACTCAAAGAAAAATTAACAATGCCGTGGCAAATAAACTCTTCAACTCCAAATTTGCTAATCCTTTGGCCATTTGCTTCCGTAGTCATTAAAGTTGTGCAACCAGTATCCTCAAGTAGCGCCCCTAATCTTAAAAGCTCACGGCGCAAAGCGATTGGGGTGTCATACTGCAACATCAAAGCTGGTAGCGAGTCTACCACTATTCTTTTTGCATTTATTTTTTGAACAATATTGTCAATTGTTGTAATTAAAGAATCGACATCAGAAGGTTTAGTTATGATGTATTTTTCATTGCTTGGGACTCCTAGGCGTGCCGCTGAGGCATCAATAATTGCGAGCTTATTTTGCTCCTCCAGCTTCTTAAGATCCCAACCAAAATTGCTTATGAATCTTCGGATATCTTTTGGGCGCTCTTCTAAAGCAACAAAAATTCCAGGCTCTTTGAATTCGATGACTCCTTTATACAAGAATTGCACACAAAATATGCTCTTGCCAGTTCCAGTTCCTCCAGAGACCAAGATAATCGACCCTGCTGGGAAACCACCGCCTATTATAGTATCTAGGCCTAAAACTCCAGTTTTAGAACGATCGACCACTTAAATCTCCTTGAAATTTATTGTGATTAAAATCTACAACCGGTTTTTTATAATTTTTCATTTTATCTTCATAATTTAGGTTTGTTTGTTCTTTAAATCATTTAAAACGGATAGAATTACCCCTTCGTTTACTACAATGTCTTACCTTTGTCAATAACCGCTAAGAAAGCCTATGCATAGTTTTTTATAAACTCAATATATTATTCTAAGACTCACAGGAGTTTGAGCCATTGCACCCAGCTGGTCTCGTGCGCACTGCAAAGGATGAAGGTTTTGCCTCCCTTGAAGGCAGAGTAGTTTTATCTGGCCTCTGTTATAGCTGTGGATTGTGTGTTGCAGTTTGTCCCGAAAATGTAATAGAAATGATTGTTGAAATGCCGACTTTAAAAGGGAACTGCACCCATTGTGGAGACTGTTTTGTAGAATGTCCTAAAAGTTATCTTCCCATTAAAGAGATTCAAGAGAATTTATTTGGAGACACTCAATCCTTTGAACAATCTATTGGATATTATCAAAAAATATTTAGCGCTCAAACCAAGCGAAAAAAAATTCTTGGTGTATCACAGTCTGGTGGAGTTGTAACAACTCTGCTAACTTCAGCTCTTGACCAGAACTTGATCAATGGAGCACTCGTAACTGCTTTGGAAGGGGAATGGGGACCTAAGCCCACAATCGCCAGAACCTATCCAAAATTGTTGGAATCTGCGCGCTCAAAATATACTGTGAATTCAATTCTAACGGCACTAAAAGAAGTTGGGGCAGAAGATGAAATTGCAGTAGTGGGATTACCTTGTCATGTTCAAGCGCTCAGAAAACTTCAAGTAAGTTCATCTTCGCCTAAGATTTTGAATCGAATAAAAATTTTAATTGGTCTTTTTTGCTCTTCTAGCTTCACTTCTTCATTTTTAGAATATATTAGAAAGAAAAATAGCATAGAGTTATCTCAAATTAAAAAATTCGATATAAGCAAAGGCAATGTATACTTAACCGTTGGAGCCGAAAAAATTTGTTTTCCTTTGAAGGAAGTGAGCCCTTACAAACCAACAGGTTGTAGGCTTTGTTTCGATTTCACATCTGAGCTTGCAGATATTTCAGTAGGTTCAGAAGGAGCGCAAACAGATTGGTCAGCTGTTATAATAAGAACCGAAAAAGGTCTAGAATTTTTTGAGCAATGCCAAGATTGCTTTAAAATTTCTAATGAAGTCGACTTAGAGACTATAAAAAAGCGGGCAACGAAAAAGAAACTAAGTTTTCAAAAAGATGCGAATAAATTGATAAGCAAATCGCTCAACTTCCCATTAAAGACGCTTTTCGATTTTTCAAGGGAATTTAAATTTTAGGCAAAAATTATTTCTTTAGTGGGTTAGGGCCTATCTCAGTTATCTCTTCTGTAAACTCCTTAACAACACTCGCGAATTTTGCTCCTTCAGATGCAGAAACCCACTCTAACCTTAATCTTTCAGAGCCGAATCCAACTAATTCTAAAATTTGTTTTAAATCATTAATTCTCTTCTCAGCCTTCAGGTTTCCATCGCTGTAATGGCAATCACCCGGATGACAACCACAGACTAGAACTCCATCTGCACCTAACTCAAAGGCCTCAAGTATAATAGCTGAGTCAACTCTGCCGCTGCACATCACTCGAATAACCCTTATTGAAGGGGGATATTGGAATCTACTAACGCCAGCTGTATCTGCCCCTCCGTATCCGCACCAGCTGCAGAGGAAGGTGACTATTTTTGGATATTTCACAATTATTCCTCTAAGAATGCCTTTACCATTGAGCGAATTTGAATCGTTTCAAATCCTTTCTGTGAAAGTGCACCAGTAGGACATGTTGGAACACAGCCACCACAACCTTTGCAGATTACCTCTTCAACGTCAGCTTTTGAAATACCAGGTTTAATTTCTTTAAGTTTTATAGCATTGAATGAACAAATTTTTACGCACTGGCCGCATCCGATACAGACATCGATGTCGACAAACGTTGTAAGAGCTTCAAGTTTAATTTTCCCTTTTGCCATCGGGACAATTGCTCTAGATGCAGCTCCGCATGCTTGTGAAACAGAATCTGTAATATCCTTTGGGCCTTGGGCACATCCGCATAAGTAAATTCCATCGGACATGAATTCAACTGGTCTTAACTTGGCATGTGCTTCTGCAAAAAAACCGTCCGGGCTTCTAGGAACTTTTAGTGTTTTAGATAATGTTTCGGCATCTTCGGTTGGAACCAGAGGAGTTGAAAGTATAATGTAATCAGCATCTAGTTCAATTTCTCGCCTTAACACGTTATCGAAAACAAGCACCTTGCCATCATTTACAGAGGGTGGTTTTTCCGGCTCGTATTTTAGGAAATTGACGCCTATTTCCTGTGTTTTTTCATAGTATTCTTCATGCTTCTTTCCAAAACTTTGGATATCTCGATAGCAGATAGAAACATCACAATTTGGATACATTTCCTTTATTGTTTGTGCATTTTTTAATGCAACTGCACAACAAACTCTAGAGCAGTAAGTCCTTCCATTTTCTTCGCGCGCCCCTACACATTGAATCATAACAATATTCTTAGGGTTCTTAAGTTCATGGTTAGCAAGCTTTTGTTCTAGTTCAAGTTGAGTCATAACATTTGGATGTTTACCATAACCAAACATACCATTCGGTTTGAATTCTTGAGAACCAGTTGCAACAACTATTGTTCCAACTTTAACTAAAATATCTTGGTCTTCTCTTGAAATTTTCACGTCGAAATTTCCGATATATCCAACTACTTCTTTAACTGTTGAAGAAGTTAAAAGCTCGATGTTATTGTGTTCCTTTACTTTTTTAATAATTGGCTCGAGAACATCCTTTGAGTATCCATTGGTCGGGAATACTTTATAGATTTCTTTTAACAATCCTCCTGGTTCGGATTTTTTATCCACCAAATAGACCTTAAATCCTTGGTCAGCTATGTTCAGTGCAGCCATCATACCTGAGATTCCAGCTCCAATTACAAGGGCAGAGGGTATAACTGGAATTTCCTTTTCTTCTTGCGGCCTGAGTAATCTTGCTTTTGCAGCCGCCATTCTTAGCTGATCTTTTGCTCGTTCGGTTGCTTCTTGCGGCTCATGCGTGTGAACCCAAGAAGAGTGTTCTCGGATGTTTGCCATTTCAAAGAGATACGGATTTAATCCGCCTTCTTTTAGCGTTCCTCTGAACAATACTTCGTGAGTTCTTGGAGTGCAGGAGGCAACTACAACTCGATTTAGGTTATAATCATTAATTGCCTTCTTAATTTGAGTTTGAGCATCATCAGCACAAGCATACACGGTATTAGTTGCATAAACAACATTTGGCAAAGATTTTGCGTGATTAACAACTTCAGGAATGTTAACAACGCCTGCTATGTTAGTTCCGCAATGACAGACAAAAACTCCAATTCTCGGTTCTTCTTCTATAGTTACCAATTTTTCAAGTGGAAATATTTTCTCTTTAATTAAGGTACCTCTAGCTTCAGCAATCGGAATGACTGCTCTAGCTGCCGCCCCACTCCCCTGTGCGACAGAGTCCGGGATATCTTTAGGTCCTTGAGCAGTTCCGCAAATGTAGATGCCAGGTATTGCTGTATCCATTGGAGCTGTTTTCAAGTCTTTTTCTTTAAAAAATCCGTTCTCATCGAGCTCAGTATTTAAAATTTGAGCTAGTTTTTCGGCATTATTTTGTTTGACTAAACCACAAGAGAGAACAACCATATCGGCTTCAAATTTTTTGTATTCGCTTGTTACAGTATCAATATATTTTATTATGAGATTATTTGTTTTTGTATCCTCTTGTATATCGGATACTCTGGCACGAATGTAGTTTATTCCATATTCATCTCGAGCGCGCTGGACATATTCTTGAAATGCCTTTCCATATGCTCTGAGATCCATAAAGAAAATTGTAATTTCTAAATTTCGATTGTGCTCTTTTGCAATTATTGCCTCCTTTGTTGCATACATGCAGCAGACTCTGGAGCAGTATGGATTTCCGATTTTTTCATCTCTTGAGCCGACACATTGGATAAAAGCAATGTTTTTTGGCTCCTGACCGTCAGAAAACTTGATAACGTGACCCTGCGTGGGTCCACTTGCACTGAGTAACCTCTCAAATTCAAGCGAGGTGATTACATTTTTGTAAATTCCAAATTTATAGACAGATTTTTTAGCAGCATCAAAAACAGCATGGCCTGTTGAAACTATTATAGCTCCGACATTAATTTGGATCTCTTGTGGCTCTTGCTGGAAGTTAATCGCTTTTTTATCGCACACAAATTCACAGCTTCGACATTCGATGCAAAAGTCCTTGTAAATTGTATAAACAGCTGGAACAGCTTGGGGAAATGGCAGCCCAATTACTTTTTGAGCTCCAATATTTGAGTCAAATTCATTCGGAATCAGCACCGGGCATTTCTCTGCGCATAAGCCGCAGCCATTGCAGGTCTTCTCATCGACATACCTTGGGTTTTTCTGGATTTTTATGCGGAAGTTGCCGACATGGCCTTTGACCTCCTTAACTTCAGCATAGGTTATTAGCTCGATGTTGGGGTGCCTTGCAACTTCTACCATTTTTGGAGCCAAAATACACATTGAGCAATCGTTTGTTGGGAAAGTCTTATCAAGCTGAGCCATTCCCCCTCCGATGCTTGGATTTTTTTCAACAAGGTAAACTTTGAGACCAGATTCAGCTAGATCAAGGCTAGCTTGAATCCCAGAAACTCCTCCGCCAATGATTAATACAGCGCCAACATAATTCTTGGTCAATGTTCTCAACCTGATTTTTTAAGATTCCTTTGTGCTATTTGAAAGAGTGAACTTATTGGCAAACGGGGTGGGCACACGACATCGCAGGCTCCGCAGTTAGTACATGTTTCAGCTATGTGAAGTAAGCGAATTAAATGAACTTGGGACTTATCTAAAGCCTTGCCTTCTTTCTTTAATATGCACAGCTTGCAAATACATAATGGGCAAGCCCTCACGCAAGCGAGACATTTAGTACATTTAGAGAAAAGCTTTCCATCCCACCAATATTTTAGTTTCTCACTATCGCTTAATTTTAAAAACTGCTCCTCAATTTCGCTTAAGATGTTTTCAGCTTGTCTTTGGATCTTATTTTTGAATTCATTGATAAAGTTAACAGCATTACCGTTTGGTTCAAATGAATATCCAGTATCTTCAAGTATTTTTTTAATGGAAGGATTCAAAACTTCAATAAAGAATTGAGAATTCGGCAATTGATAAATGAAAAGATCAGATCCACTCGAGGAAATCTTATCAAAGCAATGTTTGCAATTTGAACGAACTAGAACTCCTTTTTCTTCGAGTTCCTTAATTGAAAAATTTTTAGATTGGCCATCATCCAGTGTTAAGTGAAGGAATTCCTCATCAATTCGCTCGGACTTGATGGGTTTTTGTCCAATTATTTCTTCCAGTTTTTTAGCTGTTTTTACATTGATTGTTCCAAAACAGGATAATCCGACTATATAACCATTAAATGAGTACCCTTTCTTCTTTAACTCATCAATTGCTTTGATATCGCAGGGCTTGGCAAACATCAAAAAATTTTTTGAATTTTTAATTGGTGTTAAATACAAATACTTAGCCAAGTTCCCGTATAGTGATGGATAATAGCAATTAAAGGCAGAGACATTAAACTCAGATAATTTTTTCTCATCTTCAATTAGAATTGGTTTTACTTCAAAATGAGACTTCTGTTTTTGAAAAATAACGGCACTATCAACTACTTTACTCTTTAAAGCGCTTTCAGCTAACTTTAAGATGAAATCATACAATTTTTCAGGGCGATCTAATTTTAGTTTAAGAACCTCTGGCAATAAAGCCATCTCCTGCTTATGAAGCGAGTCGCAAGGAGGACCTTACGGCTTTCCCTCCGAGCTCACCCTCTTTAGAGGATTCTCACCAAGTTTTGAGAGTTTTTCAACTGCAGCATTGGCAGACTTCGCAAATTTGTCAGCATCCGCGGCAGAAAGGAGCAACACTTCAATCCGTTCGCCTAGGCCGATTGGAGCCAATATCTTTTTTGCAAGATCGACTTTTTGTTCCGCCAAAATGTTTCCATGTTTATAGTCGCAATCGCCTTTTGTTCAGCCAATGACTAGAACTCCATCCATACCTTTTGTTAGAGCTCTAGCAATGTGGTTCACGCTTACTCTGCCTGCGCATGGGAATCTTAAGACTTTGAGCACAGCTGAGTATTGCTTTTTGACAGTACCAGCCAAGTCTGCTGCAGCATAACCTCATTTATAGCAAGCAAAAGCAACCATGTTGAGCATTTTCTCACCTATTGTGCCAAAGCATCAATTTGTGCATCAATTTGTGCATCTCTGTAGTATCGCAGAGTTATTGAGCTCGAAGGACAAACACCGGCACAAGATCCACAGCCCTTACAAAGAATTTCGTCGACTACTGCCTTTTGGTTTTCAATTCTGATAGCATTGAAGGGGCAAGCATTTGCACAAAGTCCGCAGCCAACACAGTTTTCTGTATCTACCAAAGCGCGAATGAGTTCAATTTCGACCTTACCTGCTATTAATGGATGTAAGGCAGTGACAGCAGCTGCTTGAGCTTGTGAAACAGCATTAGCAATTGATTTTGGCCCAGCAGCGCACCCGCAGATAGAAACACCATCTATCCGTGTCTTAACTGGAGCCAATGCATAGTGGAACTCTTTAAAAAAGCCATATGAATCGATTTCAAGTCCAAGCATATTAGAAATTTCTCTTGCGCTCGGGTTCGAAAGCATAGCAGTTGATAGAACAACTAGATCTACTGTATCATTGATTAATGTTTGGCGTAAAGTATCTTCGGCGTATATAGTCAGGCTCCTTGTTTCTGGGTCCTCTAGTATCTGGCCTATCTTACCCCGAACGAATTTAATGCCGAAGTCTTTTGAACGCATGAAGTATTCTTCGTTTAACTTTTCTTCTGCTCTAACATCGATATAGTAGATAGTGAGTTCGATCTCAGGATGATGTTGCTTGACGAGAGTTGCATTTTTTATTGCTACCATACAGCAAACAGTGGAGCAGTAAGGTTGAGAACGCAGATCTCTTGATCCGACGCACTGTATGAAGGCTATTTTCTTCACTTTTTTGCCGTCGGAAATCCTTACCAGTTCCCCTTCAGTCGGTCCGTTTGGGCTGAGAAGTCTTTCAAGTTCAAACTCTGTAATCACATTGGGATAAGTGCCATATCCATAGTAACTTGGCTTATAAACCTCGAGTCCAGTAGCCACGATAATTGTTCCAATCTCGAGTTCGATCTCTTGTGGTTTTTGATTGAAGTCAATTGACTTTTTCTCGCAAACAAGTTCGCAACTTCGGCACTCTGTGCAAAATTCCTTTTCAATCGCATAGATTGCTGGAACTGCTTGAGAGAAAGGTAACCCAATTACCTTCCTTGCCCCTAGATTCGCATCGAATTCGTTTGGAATCAGCACTGGGCATTTCTCTGAACAAAGTCCACAGCCATTGCAGGTCTTCTCATCGACATACCTTGGGTTTTTCTGGATTTTTATGCGGAAGTTGCCGACATAACCGGTGATCTCTTTTACCTCGGCGTTTGTAATTAACTGAACATTTGGATGCTTTGACGTCTCCACCATTTTTGGAGCTAGAATTCACATTGCACAATCGTCAGTTGGAAAGATCCTGTCGTATCCTGCCATTCTTCCGCCTATGCTGGTTTTTTTCTCCACGAGGTAAACTTTGAATCCTCGGTTGGCAATATCGATGGCAGCTGTCATTCCAGCTATTCCTCCGCCGATAATTAGTGCTGTAGGTGTTACTGGGACTTCCTTTATTGGCACCTCTTCTAAATTTTTGGCCCTAGCGATCCCGGCCTTGACCAAAGAAATTGCTTTATCAGTTGCTTCCTTCGGTGTCTCTCTGTGCACAAATGAACAATGTTCCCGCAAGTTTACCATTTCAAAGAAATATTGGCTCAACCCAGCGCGCTTGAGAGCATTGCGGAATGTTATTTCGTGCATTTTAGGGGTACAAGAAGCAACCACAACTCGATTTAGTCCCTGTTCCTTGATGTCTTTGATAATACCGTCCTGAGAAGGATCTGCGCACATAAAGGTCTCACTTCTAGCCACCGTTACACTTGGAATCGATTTAACTGAGTTCATAACTTGCTCGACGTTCACTATACTGCCAATGTTAACTCCTCATTTGCAGATGTAAACTCCCACTTTGGGTTCCATTCTCCACCTCCTATTTGCTTGCCTTCTTCTTCGAAGCTGTTTTGTTGAGTTCATCTAAATTGACTTGATCTGAGACTTCAATTAAGCCAGCTTTCTTAACTTCGTTGATTAATTCTGCACCCTTTTTAGAGCGTATGACTAAAGTCGACCAACGGTCTGGTGAACCCACACTTCCAACTGATACATCAGCTAACTCTGCTGTAAAATCGGTGCACTTATGACAAGCATTTACTACACAGTCCATAAATTCTCTAACTTTTTTCTCATGTACTCCTTCCTTTGTAGCGAAAATAAATTTGCCTTTTGTAATATTGGCTTTGATAAGTTTGTCAAAATCAATGTTAAACAAGTTTTTGACCTTAGTTCGTAATTTTTCATAAACAAAATTTTCATAACAGAATAGACCGATTGTTGTGATATCAATTCCATCGAACTTCTTGAAGAAATTTAACTGCAAATTTCTTGAACCGCTAATTTGGCAACCCGTTCCAACCAGTATCATTTTTTTAAGTTTTTGTTCCATGATTGCTTTTCCAAGCACTTTGACCACCGGAGAGTTTGTGTATTTCGAGCCAGCAGAAGGAAGAAGCTGCTCCAAAGAAGTTGCTACATATGATTTTGGTCGCCAAGGTTCAACCCCATCTTTGCCAGTAACTATGGCTCCATCTACTAGTTTATTTTGAAGCGCATGAGCCAAAATCGTGGTTACGATACCGCCATCTTGTGAAATGTTCCCAATTTCAGAGCGCGTAGTTCGTGCGGCAGCAATTTTAATGAATTTTCCGACCTGCTCACTTTTTGTACCTTCTAAGAAATTTTTCTCGATAGTATCGGTTGGGGTCTTTACCTTTGGGCAATTCTCGTAACACATACCATCGATTTCGCACTGAATTGCACCCACTTTAATTGTGCAATCTTTTACTAAGATTGGGTCATCGTAATTGATATCAATTCTATTACAAAGAGCAGAGCAGGTTCCACATCTGGAGCAAAGATTTTGGTCAATTATTTTTTTCTTTAACTCTTCATATCCAAGACTTTTTTTCATCAATGGAACTAGCAATTACCTCAACCCCTCAAAGTGGCTTGAAATAAAGCTGGTTAGATCTTGGACCTTTAAATTAGTATTTTTCATGGCTTCTTCGCTCAAAAGGCAGTTTAAGTGAATGTTACACTTTGGACAAGGCACTATCAGGCTTTCGACTTTGGCTTTTCTAGCGTCGTTAATTTTTTGAGTTCTAATCAGCTTTGAATTTTCATCGCAGTTCATCCAAGCGCTCACACCGCAACACAATGAGTTTTCCCTCCTTCTCATTATTTCAGTGAAGTTAGTTCCTGCTATTGCTTTTATAATTTCTCTTGGAGAATCATATACATTCAAGTGCCGGCCAAGTCTGCAAGAGTCATGATAACCAATTTTTATTTCAGATGGCTTAAACCGAAGATTTGGGAAATGTTTCTCTAGAAACTCGGATATAAACAAGACTTCAATATTAAAATCAAATTTTTCATAATCAATTTTCAGGGTTCTATAGCATTCTGCGCAAGTCGTTATAATTTTTTTAACTCCGCTAGCTTTTATCATTTCAATATTCTGTTTAGCAAGATTTTCAAATATTTGATATTCCCCGCGCCAAAAAGCATCATGACCACAGCATTTTGTTCTTAAAAGAACAGGTTCAATTCCAAGTTTGTTTAAAATTGAGAGGGCGTCTTGCACAATCTTCTTTCCATCAAAACCAATGTCTTTAAAAAATATATCTAAATAAGGCAAACATCCGATAAAATATCCTATATCATTATTTTCGCTAGTTTTGTAACCCGAAGGCAGCCATATTTTCAATCGTGGCCAAATTTTATTTGACACCATTATTTTATCTAAAAAATGGAAAAATCCTTTATGAGCGAAACAAAAAGGGTCTTCTTTTAGACCAGCTCGTTCTTCACGAACAGCCTCGGGTAAGTTGATCTGCATTGGACAATTGGTATAGCAAGCTGCACAAGTTAAACACTGTTTTAAAAAATCTTTCGATATAGTATAACCTATGCTCGTGCCGTATACTGCTATCCTAGGCGAAAATAATTTGAGGTCAGTAAAAAGCGGGCAGTTTCCTGAACAAACTCCGCACTGAGCGCATGTATTTGGGTTATATTTAATTGTCATGATTAATCATTGACAAATCTATTCTAAATATATAAAAATGTTTTTGCGACTATTTAGTATATTTGGAGGGATTCTGAGCCTTTATATTTTGTTTATATTATGTCTACTATGGTTCTGTTGCATTTTCGGGACTTGAAAAATAATTTTTTCTCATCTGCCCAAGCCTTGCTCAAGGCTTAATGTAACTTCTGGGCTTAGGCTCGGCGGATTAGAGTTCATTGATCCCCCGTTCCGCTTCAACACTGCATTTGCCCAGCTATCTGGAGCGAACCGCACTCCTTCATCTTGGGTTTTTAACAAATTGATTGCAGCATTAAGCTGCCTGTCTATTAATCCACACTTGGGGCAGCTTGCAAGGTGTACATTCGAGTATTCCAAATTTGACCCACATATCGTGCACCTTTGCGAAGTCCCCTTTGGGTTTACTTCGATTATTTTGGCTCCTTCCCAGAGAGCTTTATACTTTATAAAATTTTGAAGC
>JACRDV010000005.1 GCA_024860865.1 Methanobacteriota archaeon
ACCCTATGTTATTTCCTCTCCAATTACATTCAAAATTCTTGGGACGGAGTTCAATTTAGCAGTATTAACATATCAAAAAGAATTTGCGGAAAGGATGGTAGCAAAGCCTGGGACAAGTGAATATGGCAGATTGAGCGTTGGAGTTTATTACCGCGCAAGTGTAGAGCTGCTTGAAACAATCCCGCCAAGTGCTTTTTACCCTGAACCAAAGGTATATTCAACGATTGTAAGACTTCGACCGAAAACTCCTCCATTTAAAGTAATCGATGAAAAATTCTTTTTCAATGTGGTCAGAGCATTGTTTCAGCACAGAAGGAAAAAAGTAAACAATGCCTTGTTGGACTCATTTCACGAGATTGCTCCTGCTACAAAATGGCCAAAGCAAAAGATTAAAACTTTCTTGGAAGAAACTGTGAAACTTAATACCAGAGTTTTTCTTTTAAAGCCGGAGGAAATGGGCAATCTTTCAAACGTGCTTTACAATAGTTTAAAGACCACTTTAACAAATTAGTTAGATAGAGAACATGCACAGAAAATTTGAATTTAAAGGAAAAACTTTCTTCCTTTTCCCACAAGTGTACTATCCAGCTGAAGATTCATTTTTGTTAGCTGAAAATTTAATCGTTGGAGAAAATGATAGAGTTCTTGATATCGGTACTGGCTGTGGACTACAGGCAATAATGGCCGCTGAAATCTCAAAGCATGTTGTAGCGACAGATACCAATCCACATGCAATTGAAAATACAAAATACAATGCACATCTCAATAATGTAGAAATTGAAACTCGGTTGGGAGACTTATTTGAACCAATTAAAGAAAAATTTGACCTGATTATTTTCAATCCCCCGTATTTACCAAGTGAAAGCAATTCAGATAGTTTTGAAGAAAAAGCTTGGAACGGAGGACCAGAAGGAAGGTCAATACTCGACCGATTTTTAGGGCAGTTTTGTAACTATCTTAATCCTAATGGTCGAATCCAATTGGTTCAATCTTCTCTAACTAATATTGACCAGACTTTAAATAAATTAAAAGCACTAAATTTCAATACAGATGTTATCGCTCAAAAGAAGTTCTTTTTTGAAAAATTGGTCGTGATCAACGCTCAGAAGTGAAAAAAATGCCTGCTAACTTGCCACCACAATGGTTCGTGGCCGAAGTAAGGTACAGAGAAGCAAAAACATTTCCAGAAAAAATTCAAGCACTTGAAGAGCTCATTCGTCTTACACCCAAGCACAAGGGCAGTGAAAATTTACTTGCGCAGCTAAAGCGAAGGATGGCCAAACTTAAAGAGCAATCTGAGAAACAAAGATTTGTTGGAGCACATGGAGCGCCTGTTTTTAGCGTAAAAAAAGAGGGAGCAGCCCAGATAGTTTTAGTTGGGCCGGCGAATGTTGGCAAATCAAGCTTATTTAACAATTTAACTGCAGCCGAGTCTGAAGTTGCCGATTATCCTTTTACAACTACTAGACCAATCCCAGGTATGATGAGATTCGAAAACATTCAATTACAGCTAGTTGATACTCCTCCCATAGTTGATGGAGAAAAAAGCGGGCAAGTCTTTAGCTTAATTAGAAGTGCCGATGAAATTGCAATTATAGTCGACTCTTTCGATCAAATTGATTTTTTAGTTAAAGAATTCGATAGAACGGGCATATTTTTAAATGAAAAACTGCCAGATTTCTTAGACCTTAAGGGGCAGGTCAGCAAGAAAGCAATAATCGTCTTAAACAAAGCAGACATAAAATCTTTCGATATAGAAAATATTTCACAGAAATATCCGAATTTCAAAATCATTCCAGCTTCAGCCAAAACAAAAGCAAACTTAGAATTACTGAAACAAAACATCTTCCAAACATTAGAAATTATTCGAGTTTATACCAAATCACCAGGAAAAGAGCCCAACTACACCCAGCCTCTTGTCCTAAAGAAAGGCTCAACTATTTTCGATGCAGCAATTCTTATTCATAAGGATTTTGCTGAGAAATTGAAATTTGCTAAAGTTTGGGGAAATTCGGTTGAATTTCCTGGTAAACAAGTAAAAAGGGAGCATGTTCTTTTGGATGGCGATATAGTTGAATTCCATGTTAGATAATATTAGGATTATTTTTGTTGAACCAGAGTATCAGGATAATATTGGATATCTTGCGCGCGTAATGAAGAACTTTGACTTGAAGGAATTAGTGCTAGTCAGTCCGAAAACCATTGTTGGTGAAGAAGCTTCGCTGAGAGCTGCTCATGCGCAGGACATACTCCAAAATTTAAAAATAATCTCTAGTTTTGAAGAGGCAATAAAAGATATGGATTTTGTAATTGGGACTACCAGCCGAATAGGAAACGAATCTACTTCTCCGAGACTCGCATTAATTCCTTCTGAATTTGTTGAAAAAATTCAAAAATTCTCAGGTAAAATTGCTTTGGTTTTCGGGCGGGAAAAACAAGGATTAACAAACAAAGAATTGACTCTATGCGATTCGGTTATCAGCATACCTGCTAGCAAGGATTATCCCACTTTGAACATCGCTCACACAGCTGCAATTCTTTTCTATGAGTTGTTCAAAGGTCAAATTTCACTTCCAAAGCCCAGGATTGCTTCAAAAGCAGAGAGAGAAGAATTAATAAGTGCGTTTGAGCGTATCTTAAAACTCGTAAATTACCCAATACATAAAAAAGAAATAGCGGTGTTGATATTTAGGCGTATTCTTAGCCGAGCAGTTCTAACTGGGCGAGAAACCTTTACAATAAGGGGCATTATTCGCCGAATTGAAAATAGCTTAAAGAAGGGGTTACATGGGGCTATTCGGTGATTCTACATCGATTTGGCAATCGAATATTTTTAATGCGATTTGGTTTTTGCTTAGCATAGCTTTTATCGCATTCTTTTATTTTTCTTACCGCCGATCTATAGCAAATGTAGAGCAAAGAATTGTTGAACTTGAGAATATGGCAAATGAGGCTAAGAAGATCACCGTTCAAACAGCTAAAGATTTAGGCAAGCCTGAAAAAGACCCGACACAAACCATTAATGAAATAGCTGAACTTTTTGTTATCCCGCCGGTCAGCGCTGATCCTAGAGGCATTCTTAAAAAACTTGATCACTTAATCGAAAGTGCAGAGCAGCGCTTTAAAGAAGTTGTTAAGATTGTTGCCCCAAATGCCGATTCTGAAGCGCAGGCAAATATAATAATGACTATGAAAGGCTCAATTGGTATCTATAATATTGCAAAATTTGCTAGGCATATGTGGGAGACCTTAAGGAAAGCCAGCACTATGCAAGCAGTTTTTTTCCTTCAAACGATGTTGCCTCAATTTAGAAAAATTGCAAGCGGATATCTTGAAGGTACAAAGGCTCTTTCAGTTGGAAAACCACTTGGAGACAGCGTTGGTGCAATGATTGCACTTCACTTGATCGGAAATGCTCCAACTAATGAAATTGTTGAAGAAACTGTTGCTGCAGAAAAGACGATTGAAAATCGAAGAGTTATTATTGTTAAGGCCAAAGGACCCGGAGGAAGAGTTGGAAGGCCCGGGGAGGCAGTAGAGAAAATTGTCAAACAAAATGGGAATATTGCTAGAATAGTTACTGTTGATGCTGCTATGAAACTTGAGGGAGAGAAAACTGGGACTATAGCTGAAGGAATTGGAGCTGCAATCGGTGATCCTGGCCCACAAAAAGCTAGAATCGAAAACATAGCAACTAAAAGGAAAATTCCTCTAGATGCAATAGCAATTAAAATTGGAATTGAGGAGGCAGTTATGCCGATGAAAAAAGAGATTATAGATGCAGTTAGGCCTACGCTTGAAGTTGTTAAACGGGCGATTTGCCGAGCTCCAGAAGGGAGTACCGTTTTAATTGTTGGCGTTGGAAATACTGTTGGAGTAGGACAGCAAATGGCCCAGGCTGAGGAGAAGTAGCAATCCTAATCTATTGTGCTCTTACAAATGCCTCTTGTTTTCTACTTTTAATTACCAGCAAAATTACTCCAGTCCAAAGGATTATGTATACAGTCAAAATGTAAAAGAAATTCAGTACAGTCTGGCCGATTATATTTGAATATATCATTGAGGCAAAAATTCCAATTATAGTTAATGAAACTAAAATAGCACTAGCAATGATTGAGATCGTAGAGTATTTTTTATCCAAAATATCGAACCGAACACTTGTACTTCTCGAGAAATCAGACAATGCACGTGCAATAACCTTTAGCATAAGAAGACCTTTATCCCAACGTTCTGATGTCTCCTCTTCAAGCGTTTTTGATTCTTCATCGAAGGTTCGCTTAAAACCTTTATATTTTCCGGTTGCCCCTCCCCATTCTTCCTTGATATCCTGAACCTCTATTCTAGGGATAAGATGATCGATGTCCTCGGGTCGATATATTCTGATTCTACTGATAAATGTCTTTAAAACGCTTTCATCAGCTTCAGCTTCGATTTTTACTGCGCCATCTTTCAGGTTCTTGATTATGCCTTCTACATTCATTTCAATAGCTATTTTTTCTACTAGGTTGCGATATCCAACTGTTTGAACATCACCTATGACAGTTAAGACAACTCTCTTTTGAACCAAAGCTGATGCCACCTTGGCAGCATAAAATTAGAAAGAGATTGCAACTTGAACTATTAATAGATTATGATTATGGAAAGGCTTTTACACAAGAAGAATTAGAATTTCCAAACCATTAAACTATAAATGATTGAACTCAATCAAAAAGAATAAAAAAGTGAAATCTATTTTATAGTTTGAGGATAAAATTTTGTCTTCCAAAATTGCTTTAGATTCACCGGGTACTCGCGTTCTATTATCAGGCAATGAAGCAATTGCCCGCGGAGCAGTAGAATCCGGCGTTCAAGTTGTGGCATCTTACCCTGGAACTCCAACTGCGGAAATTTTAGAAAATATTGCAAGTGTTGCTAAACAATTTGGAATCCACGCAGAATGGTCTGTTAATGAGAAAGTTGCATTTGAAGTTGCTGCTGGCGCTTCTTATTGTGGAGTGCGCTCTATAACATCGATGAAGCATGTAGGAGTTAATGTGGCTTCTGACACCTTAATGACATTGAATTACACAGGAGTAAAAGGCGGTTTTGTTTTAGTTTCTGGAGACGATCCTTATTGCCACAGTTCCCAAAATGAGCAAGACAATCGATTTTATGCGAGATTTGCTAAAATTTTCTGTTTAGAGCCAAGTTCTCCGCAAGAAGCAAAGGACATGATAATTGAAGCATTTGAAATCTCTGAAAAGCTCGCATTGCCCGTTATGTTGCGAACAGTCACTCGGACAAGCCATGCAAAATCTGATGTTATTCTCGGAGAATTACCAAAAGAAAAAAGGAAAGCTGAGTTTGTTAAAGATCCTAAAAATTTCGTTTGCATGCCAATTAATTCTCGACCTATGCACAAACGACTAAATCAAAAACTAATTGAAATGCAAAAGCTCTCTGAAAACTCAAAATTCAACCACGTAAAATTAGATGGTGACGAAAAAGTTGGAATTATTGCATCAGGAGTTTCTTGGAATTATGTCCTCGATGCTTTAGAAATTTTAAAGCCAAAAGAAAAAGTAGCGCTGCTTAAAATTGGCATTGCGCATCCTTTGCCAGATTTATTGATTAAGAAGATATTAAACTCAGTTGAACTGGTATTAATTGTTGAGGAACTCGAGCCATTTGTTGAAGAGCATGTTAAAGGTCTGCTCTCAGAAACTAATCCTAAAGTTAAGATTCTAGGTAAATATTCCAATGATATACCTAGAGAAGGTGAATTATCGTTTAAGAAAATTTTACCCGGCGTAACAGGATTATTTAGAATCGATTTTAAAATCAATGAAAATTTAACTAGGCAAGCTGGAGAGATTTTGCCTCCTAGGCCTGCAATTCTTTGTCCTGGTTGTCCTCACATGGGCACTTTTTATGCAATAAAAGAAGCAGCTCCGAATGGAATTTATCCGAGCGATATTGGTTGTTACGGTTTGGGATTTAATCCTCCGCTTAAAACCGTTGATACAATGCTTTGTATGGGATCAGGTGAGGGAATAGGTCAAGGGATTTACCAAGTTGGCGAAGGACATCCAGTTATTGTTACAATTGGCGACTCTACTTTTTTACATGCTGGCATGCCGGCTTTGCTAAATTCCGTCTATAATAAAGCAAAATTAACCGTCGTTATAATGGATAATCGAATAACGGCAATGACAGGCCATCAGCCTCACCCGGCAGTCGGAATAACAGCAACAGGTGAGAAAACAAAAAGTGTTAAACTTGAAGAAATTGCCAGAGCTTTGGGAGTAGATTTTGTTGAAGTAACTGACCCATTCAATATCAAATCTACAACTGAGATTATTAAAAAGGCTGTTGAATATCCCGGGACATCTGTTGTTATTTCCAGACGGATGTGTAGTCTACTAGCGAGAAGATTGGGCGTTAAAATGAAACCTTATCGAGTGGACCCGGAGATATGCACTTTTTGTTTGACATGCATAAATGGCCTCGGCTGTCCGGCTTTAGCTCCAAATGCTGAAGCTAGTAAGATGGAAATAGATTTGAGCTTATGTTGGGGATGCAGTTGTTGTGCGCAAGTTTGTCCCTATAATGCGATCTCAGAGGTTTCATAATGGAAGCTTTGAATGTAGTTATAAGCGGAATAGGAGGACAAGGTGTAGTGCTGGCTTCAGATATTCTTGCAGATGCTGCCATTAAAAACGGCTTGAAAATAATAGGC
>JACRDV010000046.1 GCA_024860865.1 Methanobacteriota archaeon
AAGGAGAACCGCATTATAATTACAAATGATAAGGATTTTGGAAGATTTGCTCTGATTCATAAACCTCCGGGAGTTATCTTACTAAGACTTAGTGATGAGAGAGCACAGACTAAGATAGCTATTATGAAGGAATTGATAGAAAAGTATGCGGACAGGTTTTATCGAAATATCTTGATAGTTTCTGAAAGAAAAATTAGGATTAAACCCATTTAACTGAGAAAGTTGAATATTTTCAGCGGAAGAAAAGTTGCTTAAAGAAGCTAAACAAAGCAATTGCTCAAAAAAAGCTAAAACAGCAAAATTGATATTTCTCTTTTAATAAAAAAATTTTCGGGCTGCTATTTAAATGGAAAAAGCTCAGCCAAAACCAAATTATGAGCGCTTCTATTTGCGCTGGAATCCTTTTACCGATCTTTCTAGCGAAAGCTTATTTTCTTTTGAAGAGATGCACATACGCCAATCAGTAGATGTCGACATCGATCGAACTCTTTCTGAAGTTATTGATAGAAAGGACAGGCTTGCTTTAGCTATAGTTGGAAACCTTGGGATTGGAAAAACACAGAGATTGTTTAAGATTAAAAACGCAATTGAAAAAGCAAAGGGGAAAGGAATTATAGTAAAAGTCGAATTAACTAATGTTGTTGAAGTTACTAAAATAATTTTTGACGAAGTTTGGAGATCTATCCAAGAGAAGCAATCTATTTTTACTAGAGCATTCAATGACCTTAAGTATGCCTTTGGATTAGATAAGAAGAGAAAGGCTGTCTTAGAATCGACCTTTGAAACATATTATCCTAAAATTTTTAGCGAATATTTGTCCAAGCTCTTATCGCGGTTTAAGCCGTCCGCATTATTACTAGATGAATTTGAAAATGTTACATCTGCATATCATGAAGAGCAAAGATTATTTTACGAATTTATAAGAGAATTCTTGCATGTACTTCCGTATTCTTGTTTATTTGCTATTTCAATCACACCAGCTGCCCTTGACAAAATTAAAAATGATTTCCCAAGTTTGCCAGCTCGATTTCATAGAGAATTAGTTATTGATAACTTGACTAATGAAGAAGCGCTTAGTTTGGTGGAAAAACGCCTAGCGCGCGAAAGAACTACATCGGCTGAAAATATTTATCCCTTTACTCCAAAAGCAATTGAATTTACAAATGCAATTGCAGATGGGAATCCTCGCAAATTAGTTCGAATATTAAGGGATGCTTTAGCAGCAGCAGCTCGGAATGAAAAAGTTTTAATAATTGATGAAGCATTTATTAGCCAATTCGTTGCTCAACCAAAAACTCTTGAAGAATTTCTATTAAGAGTACCAAGCAATTTGCGAGAAGAAGTGGAAGTTTTAATAACAAAATTTAACGGAGGCCCTACTACTCTTATTCAAATTGCAAAAGAAACTGATATATCCCCGACCGTTCAATACCAACGGTTAGAAGAACTTGTTAAATTGGGATTTTTAAGGCGCGATAAAGTGCATTATGAATTACCTCCAGAAATCAGAGGTTCTGTAACTAAACTCAAAACTGCAGGAGTGACTAAGTAGTTAATGCAAGTTCAAGATTTAAAATTTTGAAAATAAATTCTCTTTCAGTTGAACATGACGGGATTCTAAAGAAAACTAGTTTCGTTGGAGGCATACTGTGCTTCGTCCAAAGATTGCTATTGTAGATTATGGCGTTGGAAATCTTCGCAGCATTCATAAAGCCCTTGAAACTTTAGGGGCTATTCCAGAAATAACGAAAGATCGGAGAGTAATTCAAAGATCTGATGCTGTTGTTTTGCCTGGAGTTGGAGCATTTGGAGATGCTATAAGTGAGCTAGAAAAAATTTCTGGAGCTATTTATGGTGCAGTAGATGCAGGCATTCCTCTCCTTGGAGTTTGCTTGGGCATGCAACTTTTAATGAGCCAAAGCGAAGAAGATGGCCCGATTGAGGGATTAAATTTAATCTCTGGCGACGTCGTTAAGCTACCCAACACAGTCAAGATCCCACACATGGGTTGGAATTCCATTAAAATCAAACGGCCTAGTCCATTGATGAAAGGAGTTAAAGACGGAGATTTTGTCTACTTTGTCCACTCTTACTATGCCAATGTAAGAAATCCAAACACAGTTATTGCAACAACTGAATACGGCACCGAGTTTTCAGCTGTTATAAGTAAGGGAGATGTTTTTGGAACTCAGTTCCACCCAGAAAAAAGCGGTGATGTTGGACTTAGAATTCTTAGAAATTTTATAAGCATAGTTGTTCAATCCATTTGATAGTCAAAAAGTTTTATCTTGGGCCTTTAATAAAGACAAAGATTTAAATTTTTTTGCTTAACATTTTAACGGCGTTAACTTTATATACGTGGGTCCTTCTATTTAACAGCGTTAAAAATTGATTGAATAATAGGTCATTTTGAGGCGACAAAAACGAGAAAAATTGAACCTATTGTTGGATTGTTTTCCCAGCATCTTTACACTTGCTATTTTGACTCGATCAAAAGGTGGTTAAAATGAAAAGCGAAGAGGACTGGTTCAATTTCTTATTTGAGACTTTCGTGCTCGAGATGTCTTTCATCAAGAAAATTGACGACGTAGAGGAATGGAGCTGAGAGTGATTGAATGATCCTAAAACAGGAACTCTCTAAACCAGTCGTAGTTTTTAGGAGGTATTCAATTCTTGCGAGAAAGGTAGATTACTGGCAATTATTTAAAAAAATATCCTTGGCAACATTAAATCCGGATAAGGCTACTGACTCTGATTTGGTTTTTGTAGCCAATATTATTGAAAAGATGAAAGAATTGGATGAAAGAGAATATTTTGATAATGAAGAATTATTTATTGGAGGTTGATAGCTAGTTTAGAATATTTTTTTTGGCCCAAATTTTCTTTTAAACTATTAGTGGTAGAAATTCTATGGCAAGAGTTATGCGTGATTTAGGTTTAATTTGCGTATAAGTATTTACGAATGAAAATTCATTAACTTTTTTAGCAGCAATTTGGTTAAACTTTCTTTACATGATACTACTGAGGAAAAACTTCTTGTTTCGCCAATTTACATTAAAATTAACACTATTTTTCATTTGGATAATATTATTTAGCTTAGTGTTTTTGGCAATTTTTGTGTTAGTAGCGATTGCCTACTAAATTTGCTTTTATGAAAAATATAATTTTCATATCCGGGTTTAAAACTGCTTAAATAAATAGAGATTTATTTTCTCGCATTTGCTTGGAGATATTTTAGAATTTTTTCTTTCTCTTTATCGGAAATCCAAACGGGATCTTTGGATTGCATTCTATCTACAGTGGCCGGCCATTCACTTGCAGTGTGCCTTAAAGGAGATCTTAACTCATGACACCTGCTGCATTTTTCTTTGTATAGCGCTTCTCCTTCTGTAACCGGGGGTGAGCTTACGCATCCTGCTATCAGAAATAAAATCATCACAATTATAACGGGAATTGCCCGCCCGATAGTTTCCCTTTTTAGCATACTATTCCATTGCATAATAAGACTAGTATATAAAATCTTTTTTAAAATTGAAAAAGAGTCCAACCAAATCAATAAATTAACTAACCTTTGCAGACTTAATTGCAGCAACAATCTTTTCAAGAGAAGATTCTACATTCAAGGTTCTTTCTATAAGAGTTCCAGTCACAATTATATCAGCTCCAGCCTTCACTATCTCAGCTGCAACTTGTGGTGCTCGAATTCCGCCGCCAACTATTACTGGTATAGAAACAGATTTTTTTACAGCATGAACCATACTAACTGGAACAGCCTGATCTGCACCTGAGCCTGCCTCTAGATAAACAAATCTGAAACCAAAATATTGAGCGGCAAGTGAATAAGCAGCAGCTATTTCAGATTTATCCCTCGGAATTAATTTTGCCTCACCAACCCAGCCTGCTGCTCCGCCTGGTTCAATGATCAAATACGCCATTGGAATTGGTTCAATTTTATATTTCTTAACCAATAGTGCTCCAAGAGCTTGAGCTCCAGTGATATAATACGGGTTCGTAGAATTCAACAAACTCATGAAAAAAATTGCATCAACTGAACTACAAACATCGCTTGCGTTGCTAGGAAATGCGATTAGCGGGAGTTTGACTTCCTTTTTAATTTCTTTTGCTGTTATATCAACTAATTGTCCGGCTCCGATTGAGCCACCTATCATAAGCGCATCAGTTTTTGCTTTCTCAGCCTGCTTTGCAATTTCAACTGCCTCATGAGGATCTTGTTTAGCTGGGTCAAGCAGAGTAAAATGGGCTACACCATCTCGTTTTAAAATAGAGTTGATATACTCTTCAACCTTCAAGTTTTTTCTTCCTCAATAATTAATGATCCTCTATATCCACAGTCCTCACACTCATAAATTTGAGCTGTGGTCCACCAAAGAGCATATTTGATTCTTGGGCTTCTGCATTTTGGACAAATTTTAACCATGTTATGCCTTTAATTCTTTGCTTTTTGGTCTTAAAGCAGGATAACCACATTTTCTGCAACGAGTAGCTCCGACTGGATTTCTTGCTTTACATCGCATACAAATTTTTTTCAGTAATAAACGCTTCTCAGCTTCTGGAAAACGTGCCATGTTTTATCCCATGAAATAACTTCAGGTATCACAGCCTAGCAACAAACTGATTCTTAAACCTATTCTTTTTCACTGTGCTACAAAAATAACTTTTGTGCTTTTATTATTTCTTCGCTATTTTTAGCCTCGCTGTACATTCTGAGCGGCTCTTTGTTCAAGGAAATGAAGTTTAAACCCCACTTAAACAAGGAGAGTAAACGCTCAGCATGTTCTTTAAAACCTAGTATATAAAGTGAAGCAGCGAAAGCTTCCACTGTTGATAGTTTGGTAGGGATACCATAGTTTACCGGATTTGCTGCAATGAGGTATGGCAAGGCCCTAGGTTCTCCCTTCATTCTAAATCTAAAAACTTCATCTGCTTTAATCCACGAGCAATCTATTGCTGTCATCCCCTTTTTCAAGGCTGAAGACTTATCTCCTTGAGACAAAGCTTTTCCAGAAAAAGGATCTAAAATGATAGAACCTTCAGGCACTTGGGGTATCCGTCTAATGAGCTTTACCATATTGAATTTATTTAGTTTTAATGCTGTACATTTTTTTGGATCACATTGATTAAAATGCAAAACATAAAGTTTTACAATTCTTGGTTCCATCAAGCTTCGCTCATAAAAGTAGATAACGCTGAATTAGCGCAAGATTTTTGCTATGTAACCAATGCCCTTGGACTTGCCTTCTCTAAACAAGATCTTTTGTCCTTCAAAGATATAGTGTGGTGTGAACTTAAAAGTCATTCTAACTGTTCCAACATCTCCAGCTACCATATATTCTTTGCTAAGCGGTTCAAATACAACAGCTTCCATTATCGTATCTGAGTGCACGACCGGTTCATATCCTCGTTTAATTCTGGTTGGATGATTGAGTATCATAACTTGGGCCTCAAACTGTTTAAATGCTTTTGGCTTAAGTTCTGAATCGCAAAGTATCATCCCTCTATCAACTTCCTCGTATTTCAACCCTTTAATAGAAATTCCAACTATATCTCCAGCTCTTGCCTTTTTCACTGGGTAGTGATGCATTTCAATTGAGCCGATTTTAATTTTCTTAAATTTTCCTTGAGCATCCGGCCCAAGCAAAACTTCCTTGCCCTCTTCAACAAATCCTTGTTTAATTGCTCCGCTAACAACTGTCCCGACACCAGTTACTGAATAAACTTTGTCAATATATAGTAAAAATGGTTTTGTAATTTCAACTTCTAAAGTGCGTTTTGATAAATTAAAGAAAAGTTTGTCCAATAGACTGAGATTTTCTCCAGTAACAGCTGATGCTCTAATGATCGGGACAATTTGTCCTTCACTTAAAATTTGGGCGATAAACTTCATATCAGATTCAGGTTTAACCTTTAGAGGAATTTTTCCAACAATTTTTAATAAATGACCAATCTCTTTTTCAACTGAGTTTACTCGTTCTTCACTTACTCTATCGATTTTGGTTATTACGATAACTACTGGGATTTCCATGGCTAGTAAAATACCTAGGTGTTCTCTACTAACATGGGTTGCTCCATCATCTGCAGCGATAGTCAACAACCCATAATCAAGCTTTGAGCCAACTAATCCTCTAATGGTTGTTCTAAGCCAGGGCTCATGTCCTACAGTATCAACAAATGAAATAAGTTTGCTTGATTTTTCAACTATGCTTGCTTCTTCAAATTTATTCAGAGGATTTTTTAGGTGAATCGGTGTGCCATCATTATTGAAGCCATAAACAGTAAATGATAGATCGGCTGACAGACCCCGCTCAATTTCATGAGGGAGTACATCTAGAAATAATCTGGTCTTACCAGCTCCGTCATCAAGTTCACCAGTTATCAAACAGCCAACAAGTGTGGATTTGCCATGATCAACATGTCCCGCCGTACCGACCAAAATATGATCTTTCTCAAATGGCAGCCGAATTTTTTCAATAGTTACTTTGCCAACTAGCTTTCCATCAGTTGGATGCTTCTCAACCTTAGCAATTCTTGCCCCAATCTCTTTAGCAACAGATTCAAGAACATCTAAAGTCTCTCTAAATTGCTCTTCACTTAAGCCTCTAGGTGCTCCGTTGTCTGATACACCAACAAAATAGATGGCTTTTCCATTGCCCTCCAACATTCTATGCTTTAACTGGGCTACTAATCCTTGTTTTCTAAAATCCTTTAAGTGGATTGCTGAGGTTAGAAACTCTTTAAATTCAATATTTTTGCCTTCACCATGGCTTAGAATTTCGCTGAGTTTGCTATCCATTTTAATTCATTCCCTTACCTGAAAATCAACAACAACGTGATAGGTTCCAGGCGAATACTCTTTAATCATTCTTTTTTCCAGAATTTTTATCTTTTTACCAGTTGCAGTTGTTATTGACTCAATATGGTTTATTGGCTGCTCAAATAAAAATTTAGCGGGCGAAACCTCATGGTAATGTATTATTCCACTAGGTTTAACCAATTCAAAGGCTTTTGGCAGAAATTGCTCTGTATTTCTTAAATAACCCATAATTATTCGATCAGCTTTAGCAAGCTCAACTTCCCTGCAATCGCCCAAGATTGGGGTCATTACATACTCTAAACGGTTAAGTTTGATATTCTCGGATAGATAGTGAAATGTCACTGGATTAATTTCAATTCCAAAAACTTTTTTTGGCTTTGAATGAACTGCCATTGGAATACAAAACTGCCCAACGCCAGCAAACATGTCTATTACTGTTTCATTTGGATTAGAAATGAAAGCCATCCTTTTTCGCTCATAGTGGTTGCCAAATGAAAACATTAACTTAGCCGGATCGATTTTAAATTTACAGCCAAGCTCTCTGTGAATAGTTTCTGTATTTGAGTCTCCGGCTAATACTTCGATTTTTTGTTCTCTAATATCTCCGACAATTTTTAGTTGTTGAACTGCGCTTCGAATTCTAGGGCCATACATTTCCAGAAATGCCTGACCAATAAGATTTCTCTTTTCGTTAAGTTTTGGATTAAGTCGAATAATGAGAATGTCTCCTAAAATTTCCCAGCCACTGGGCAATAAATTGAGTTCTTCGGTTATTAATTTCTCCTTTAGGAGGTTTATCAATGTAGTTCTTGAAATTTCATATTTTGTCATTCTTGACCAAATTAAAAACTTTTAATAACATTCAGAACTTTTTAATATTAAATACACTTACCTTGTATTGTAATTAATTTTTATGAATTGTTTACAATAAATGCCCTTCTTGGAGTAGGCATGATAACTCCTAGTAATTTAAAGCCTCTTTAAAACAAAAAGGAACTTTTTCAAAGAGCATAATTTTGTTAATATAATGCTTTTCTATTTTTGAAAAACTATTGGATCGATTCTTTTTATTTTTGGAATTTTATCGAAATCTTTATCCGCTGATATTATCTCGGTTACTCCAAGTTTTCTCATCGTGGCAATATGTAAACAATCATATGAGCTTATTCGAAATTTCTCATAAAATTCAATAGCTTCTCGTGTTATACCATAGTCAATATCATTTATAACCATATCTAAAGAATAAATTGCGTCTGTCATATCTTTGACCTCATTTTCAAAACCATATTTTCTCAAGGCATTTGCAACTTCTAAAATAACTAATGTAGAAATAGCAGCTTTAATTTTGCCTTCTTCAATATTTTGAATAATATTTGCACAAGCTTCTCCATATTTAGCATCTAAAATTTTAGCATAAAAGAAAATATTGCTATCAACGTATTTTGATAATTCCAAAACTATCTACGCTCTATTTTTTCTTCTAACTCTTCAATAGGTACGCTTCGCTTGAATTTTTTCGTACCAATAAGAATTTTGGCAGGCGCTTTTAACCTCCGAAACCTTTTAATTAAAATTTCTTCTTTGCTTAGTTGTTTCACTATTACCCTTTCGCCAGGTTTAAGTCCGATTTCCTCCCGTACTTTTTTTGGTATAGTTATTTGGAATTTTTCAGTAACTTTATTTGTTTCCATGAGTATACTAGTATACTGTATACTATAAATAATTTGCTTATTTAAAAGTAAAATTGCTACAATTTCAATGCTATTCAACTACATAAATTGTTTTATCAATCTTGAGAATGCTAAGTTCTTTGCTGGCTTTAATACCTATCAATGATTTAGGCCTTTGAACATCAATTGGCTGATAAGTTTTAGGATCAAGTATCTGTAGTTTATCAGGCGTTACAGCTGAAACTAATGCACTTTGAACATCTTCTCTTTTGGCTGCAAGTTGAATTTTCTCTCTTTCAATTTGTTTCCAAGGCAAAAAAATTTTCTCGCGCGTAAGTAAATTTAATCCAATTATTTTTTGCCCATCTAATTCTTCAATTCTATGGATTGCCCCTCTATATTCAAAGAAATCTTTGACTCTAAATGCGGGTAATCTAATAGAAACTGTTGTTCGGTAAAGCTTTCGGCCTTTATTTCGATCCCAGCCAGTTTGCCTTGATGTCTCTTTCATTTTTCCTCCAAATTTAGCTTGAATCGAATTTACAAGGTATTTAGCTATATGAAGCGAACCTAAGTAGAAATCTAGTCCCTCAGCTTTTTCTTCAAGCTCTGAAATAAAAGCACCAGGATCTCCTTTTTTTGCAAATTTTTCGATCTCAGCAGTGACTAAATTTTTGATTGTTTTATTTTCAAAATCAGTAAGCTTTCGTTCATCTGCTCTTATTTGTAGGATTGCCTGATATTCCTTGCGAGCTGCCTTTGAGCATTTTGGACAGGTGACTAGATCAATGATAATATCGACTTCAAATTCTTCTTCATGAGGAATTTTTTGAGCAGGATGAATAACTCCGTAAGCCTTGACTTTAATCGGTATGATCGCTTTAGCTCTTAAAGCACGAGCTATTTCTGAGAAACTTGGTTCAATTGAAATCCTTGTTTTTTTAGCATTTTTTGCGAGCTTAATAGATTTTTCAACTGCTAATATCGCTGCCTCTTGGAGAACATCATTAAATTTAACTGCTTTTGGTTGAACCCATTTTCCTTTCCATTTATAGCTTGCGCAATTGAAACAAGCTTCAAGAAAAATTTCTTTGGGAACTTCTAACAAAGGGTACTCTAGAGTAAAGCATGTTTGGCAAAGCCCTTCTATTAATGGCCTTTCTCGCGTCTCTTCGGTCCCGCAGTTAGGGCAGAATCTTGCCAAAAGTGAATCACCTATATGTCTGTAATAAAGCAAATGTAAAAAATTAAAGGCGTAAAAACTGAGCGTGGGGAATTCCATCTATTTTAATAATACTATTCTGGCCAATTAGATTTTCTCTAATAGCTCTCTTAATTATTCTATTACCAATCAAATTTCCAATAGTAGCTTCTTTGAGCGCTTTGACTGCTATTTCGATGTTAACCTTTTTAGTTCCATAAAAAGCTTCACTAACTTCTAGTTTAAATTCGCCTTCGCGAAAAATTTTTCCTAAAAGCTCGGCATCACAAACTGCTACTAAAATCTCACCTCTGGTTTTAATTACATTTAAACAATATTCCAATTATTTCACTAACCTGAATATTTTTCGTTGATATTTGAATAAAATTATGAATAACAGAAAATAAAAAGGTTTGGAATGCGCTTTTTTGAAGTTAAAACCTAAAAGAAAAGAGAAAAATTGTTAACGACAGGAATAGAGTAGTTAGTGGGGAAGAATCGGGTATTTTCTGAAAGTTTTTAGACCGTAATTAGCGCAGAATAAAACAAAAGAAGAATGGCAACCTTTATTGCTTACATCGACTCTGGTGCTGTTAGTTAGAACTCAGTCCAAACTATTTCTCCAACAACAAAATTTTCTGCGTCATCATATTATTGTACGTGAAAATATTTTATACTTGAATCTCATGGTGATTTTTGGATTAAGTTTGTTACTATGATAGTAACTTTCTCCTTGGATAGAAAAAGATTTAAATTGTTACGACTATAGTAACATTATGGCACTAAAATTCACCACAGAACCTCTGAGTCATTTAGAGCAAAAAATCTATCTAATTTTGGAAAGCGAAGGAAGGAACGTTTTCACACTTGAAGAACTGAAGAAATTAAAACTTCCAATAAAGTATGGCCACTTGCGAGTGCTTCTACATCGCTTAGAAAAGAAAGGGTGGATAACTTCTGTTCGAAAAGGAGTTTATCTACGCTTGCCAGCAGTGGCTGCTGTTGAGGGCAAAGTTTACCTTGAAGATCCATTTGCCGTTACTTTGAAAGTATTTGATGGATACTTAGCTTTCCAGAGTGCATTGAGAGTTCATGGACTAAGTGAATATCAGCCTTTCACAATTTTTATAGCAACGAAGAACAAATCAGAAACTCTCAAACTTTTAAAACAGTATGAAGTCAAGGCAATCAAGCTTGGGGAGAGGTATACTGGATTTGAGAAAAAAGATAATTATCTGGTGTCTTCTGTAGCTAAGACTTTCTTCGATTGCTTCTATCATCCCCAGCATGCAGGCGGATACTCTGAAGTTCTTAAATCGTTGCACGCTTGCAAAGAGATGGACTGGAATGAATTCCTTTCCTATTTCAAGAAGTTCGCTTCGAACAGCTTATGCCAGAAGGTTGGCTATCTTTTAACTCTGCTCAAAGAAACAGACTACAAAGTTCCAAATCGAGTGATTGAATACTTAAAGAATCGAGTTCGTGTAAAGACACGTCTTGATTCAAAGATATCTGGAGGAAAACTAAACAAAGACTGGCTTATAATTGACAACTTGGGCAAAATGGAATTACTTTCATGGTGGTTGCATGGTTGAACTGAGAGAAGCAAGAAAAATAGCTGCAAAGATTGGCTTAGGACTCCAGTATGTTTTGAAAGAAGCGAGAGTCTTTGATATATGGGCGAAGCTCAGTCCGATTATACTATCAAAAGAATTGGCCTCTCAGATCACCATAATCTGCAAAGGTGGTACAGTACTAAACAAGGTTTTTCTCAAGGGTATAGGAAGATTTTCTGAGGATTTGGATTTCGATGCATACTTTACAAAAAAGCTTAGCAAGAAGGAAAAGATGGCGTTCCTAGATAAGAACGTTTTATTCAATCTCAGGACCAGCTATCAAATAGAAAGACCAAGATTGATGAAGGATGTTGTAAGGTTTACCTGTAGTTTTGTAAATGAAATGGGAGCACAGGACTGTGTTTTTGTTGAGTTTAACCTGGAGCCAAAAGGCTATAGCGCTTCTGAGATCAAGGAAGCTTACAGTGAGATATTGAACATAGCGCCGGTCAAAATTCCATCATACTCGTTTCCAGTTCTTGTAGCGAAAAAGATCAAGACATTCTATGAAAGAGGGAGCGGAAAAGATCTCTATGACATTTTCTATAGCCTTAAAATGGTGAAAGATGTTAAAGAAATAATTAATGTGCTAAAGAGCGTTTTGAAATTCGAGGGAATTGAATACAAAGATTTTGTTAAGGAATTCATCAGAAAACTTGGTGATGAGAAAAGCATAGCAAGAGTGCATGCATCGACGAATCCTTACATCCCAAGAAAGCTAAGGGTTGACTGGATTGAAATTGCGGCGAAAGTGAAGGATGAGCTAGAACCTTATTTGTGAGTTTAACGAAATTGAACTTCTTGTTAATCGCTTGCATGTTTTCTCTGAGCACAGCACATAACGCAAAAATTTTATGCATTTAAATCTATGCTTCTATCTCTAAATAAATACATGTTTTAAGGTTATTTCATTAAGCGCAGCTTTTTTTAAAGAAAATTCTTATCTGAACAATAAGAGATTTTTATCTGAACGATAAGGATAGTAGAGTCTTTTACAGCAGCACTTAGTAGTGGCTTTGCTCTTTATTTTTAAAAATTTTTAAAGAATAATTTTTAAACTTTTGTTATTCTCACTTTAGAAGCTTCTAACAGGGGCTCTTGCGCCACATGCCTCGCAAAGCAAATAGTACATTCGCTCTTGTTTTACGATCAGCGTATCAGGCTTATGACACTCATGGCAAATTATAAACTCATTTACATATGCTTTAATTCTATCATTTAATAAGTGACTTGAAAATTTTCCTTGGAAAACAGCTCTGGTAGGTTCAAGGTTGCCTGCAGTTGCAAGCTCTTTCGATAAATACTTCATAAGATGTTTAGGATCTCGATTAAGTTTGCTAGCTACTTCACGGATATTTTGAATAATTGTTTGATTACCTTCTACAAAAGAAGTGATTTCTGGAATTTTAAATCGCACATCTTCTAAAGTTTTTTTAGGCAACTTAGCTTGAGCGCGCTCAAGCAAGCTTTCATATTTATATTCCGTCATTTTCTCTCCTTTTAACTCTGTGTATTTTTTATCTCTTTTTAGTTGTGCCAAAACCAATTCTCAACAAATCTTATCTTTAGATTCTAAATTGCCTAACTTTCCTACTAATTTTTTTGCCTTAGCTTAGTATTAATTTGAAATTTACTCCTTCCCTTCTTCAACCGACTCTTCAACAACTATTTCTTCTAATGTTGGTTTTGGTTCAATTTTCTTAGGTACTACAACTTTTTCTGGAAGTTTGATGGCTTTCTTTTTAATAGGTTTGCCTACCTTCAAGCTCAAAAGCTCAAGCTCGCGCAAAAGCTCCCAATTAGGGTCTTCAATTTTTGTTATTAATTCTCCAACTAAATAAACCTCTCCCTCGCGCTCTTTAACTCTTCCAATTATATCTACAATATCTCCAATATTTGCTTCTTCAAGTAAAGCTCTTTTTTCTTCAAAGCACCAAACCCTGATCGTCTCTGTTCCATCATCAACTCGGATGAATAATGGATTTCCATCATCAGCTAGGAACTTATACACAACTGTTCCCAATATCCTTGCCCTTGAAACTCTTAATCCAAATGGAGTTAATAAGTAGCTCGGCTCATATTCTCCTTCGCTTGGGTAAAACTCTCCATTTATAAGTTCTTTAACATGGACTTTATATGCAGTGAGTCTTCTTGATGTGACATTTATTTCCATTCTAAAAACCTCTAGAAAGCCTAGTAGCAAGCAATAGAAAATACTTTCGATGTTGTGCTTTGATTCTCTCAACAAAAAAGAAATTTAAAGAAAATTATTGAAGCAAAAAATAATTTGAAGCTAGAATGTTTATCTCAAAAAATTAGCTGCCATTCTGCCACTACTCACTAGCACTCGGCGAGGGCTTCAATCTTGATTTAATCTCATCTACTTTCTTGCACAGAGCTCTCCAAACGCTCACCGGCGGTGTTTCCAGCGAGGCACCAGCAGTTCTCTTCTTCGAACTTTTTTATAGATAATTTCGCGAGAATACCATTCGCTTTTAGCTGATAGATGAATCGCGAATACTTCCGGTGACCTCCCCCTCCACTTGTGCCATATGCTGCAAGGTAGGGGCTGACTTGAAGTGGTGGATGCCCTATGCTTTAGCATTGTACTGCAATGGGCATATCGCTTCTTCAAGGCTATCTTGCCCAAATTCAAGGAGTGTCGGTTTTTCTATCCGAGTCAAGCCTGATCATAGGTCAATTGAGCAAGGCCCTAATCACAAAAATTAGAGAATGCGACTTATTCATTGTTCTTTATAGTAAGAATTCCCAGAGCTCAACATATGTTCAACAGGAAATAGGTGTTGCAAAAGGCAATAACAAAATTATAATTCCTATACTACTGGACGCAGACGCTAGACCAGATGCCATGTTACAAGGTGTCAGCTATCTTTCAATCTACGATGAAGAAAAGAGAAATAGGCAGTTACCATTGTTATATAACTACATTCTGCAAGAGTCGCAGAGGAAGAATGCTTCTCAAGCACTTTTAGTATTGGGTGTCATTATACTGTTGGGCTATGCACTATTTAGAGATAGATAATTATGAAGCAAAAATCAAAATTCAAAACGAACTGAGATAGG
>JACRDV010000045.1 GCA_024860865.1 Methanobacteriota archaeon
GCAGCTGAGGCAGAAGAGATTAATATCATTAAAATAACAGAGCGGAAAGCATTAGAAGAAATCGCTAAACTAAGATTATCCACTCAGCAAAAAGCTTCAGAAGAAGCTAACAAGTTGATTAGAGAAAGCGAAGAATATGTAAAACTCCTCAAACAAAAGAGCGAAAAAAATCTAATTAAAGCAACAACTTCTATTGTTAGCGCAGTCCTAGGTTAGTTAACAATGCTTCAGCCTTCTAGAATGAAGAGAATTAAGATAGTGGGATTAGAAACTTATCGAGAGCAAATTATTCAAGTAATTCACGATTTGGGTTTAATTCAAATATGTAACTTAGGTGAGCAGTTAGAGCGCCCGGAATGGAAAGTTTTTTTAGGCAGGTCTGTGCCCCCTTCGGTCTTAAAAGATGTTATATCATGTTTAGCAAAAATCGACCGAACGCTCGAAATTCTCGAATCTATTGAGGGAGAAAAGGGCGGTACAGCGAAAGAGCTAGCTAAGTTTTTTATGCCGGAAAGAGTTAATCGAATTGTTGTTGAAAATATCCCAGCAGTTGAACTAATCTCTAAAGCAAATAATATTTTAAACGAGATTGAAGCAAGAGTCGAAGAAAATCGAAAAAAAATTGAAAACATTGAAAACAGAGAACAAGAGTTAAGAACTCTAGAAAAAATTGCACGAGATCTCTTACCACTTAATATTGACTTTGAGCATTTGTATGAGTCAGAGTTGATTTATGTTACAATTGGGAAAACTTCCGTTTCAGAATTTACTCAACTTAACCAATTATTAGATCAAGTTACGAATGAAGAGATTTTAGTTTATGAAAAATCATTAACTGAAAAAGAAAAAATTGTTTTAATCGCATCGCTTCAAATTTATAAAGCAAAAATTTTAGAAACCTTAAGAAAAGTTGACTTTGATCAATTTGAATTCCCTAAGGGCATAATTGGATCACCTCTCCAGGTCTTAAAAAATATAGAACAAGAGCTTAAAGATATTGATACTAAAGGGCATGCTGCAAGATTAGAATTACAAGAAATATCTCAAAATAAGAAACGAGAATTATATGCCATAAGAGAACTGCTTGAGATAGAGAAGGAAAGGGAAGAAATCTGCATTAGGTTTGGTAAGACTGAACAGACTTTTGTACTAGATGGCTGGATTCCAGCAAAAGAAGAGGAAAAAGTTGTAAAAGCTCTGGACGAGGTAACTAATGGATTTGTTATAGTAAGAACGACCGATCCTACAGAACATGATGAGGTTCCAATTCAGCTTGAAAATTCCAGAATATTTAGGCCATTTGAATGGTTTATAGAGGCCTTCTCTCCGCCTAGGTATAATGAGATCGACCCCACCCCTATCTTTGCAATTACATTTCCAATATTTTTTGGAATGTGTTTACCGGATGCAGGTTATGGAATTACAATTGCTGCTGTTTTTTCACTTATAGCGTTAGCTGCGAAAGAAACAAAGCAAAGCCTTTCTTATTTTTGTACGATTATCGCGATAGGAGGCATTTGGTCTATTATATGGGGATTTCTTGTTGGCGAATTTTTTGGAGAAACAATCGAAATTTCATCTCTTTGGCATAAACCACTAGAAAATCCAGTTATGTTTCTTGTTGTTGCATTGGTGATTGGAGTAATTCACCAACTCATTGGATTAGCCTTTGGAATTTATCAACACTTCCATGAGAGAGCATTTAGAGAAGGGTTGGGTGACCAAATAGCACGGTTGTTGCTCTTAATTGGAATAATTTTTGGAATTTGGAGTGTATACAAGGAGTTAATATTAATTGGGAAACCTCTTAATGCCCAAAATCTTATGGCAACATTTACTCATGGCATTGGTTTGTTTAGCATAATTCTAGTTTTAGCTTCACTCGTGTTAGTCGTAGGGTTTACTGGAGCTATAGGAATTCTTGAGCTTCCAGTATTTTTTAGCAATCTAGTCTCTTATTCACGACTTTTTGCACTTCTTATGGCCACTGGAGCTATGAGTATTGCCGCTAGTAAATTATCATTGATGTCTAGCAAGCTTCCTGTAATTGGAGCTATAGCAGGTGCCCTTATTTTTATACTAATTCATGGGTTAGATATAGTGTTGGGCGGTTTAGAGGCATTCATTCAGCCGATAAGATTGCATTATTTAGAGTTCTTTAATCGGTTTTATTCTGGGATGGGACAAAAATTTACTCCATTTAAAGCTATGCGCAAACTCACATTGATAAAATAAGGAGGTGGTATGAGTTGCCAATTGATATAGGAACTGGTTTAGCTGCCCTTGGAGTTGGAATTGCTATAGGAGTTGGGGCCTTAGGAACTGGAGCAGCTATGGGAAGCGTAGGAGCAGCATCAGTTGCAGCTATAACTGAAAAACCTGAATTATTTGGCCGTGCGATAGTCTTCGTAGGTATAACAGAGAGTCCTGTAATCTTTTCGTTCGTTATTGCAGTATTGCTAATGGTATTTACAATAATGGTGTAAAAACAGATGGCACAAGATAGAGCACAGAGAATTGCGGGAAAAATTAGGGATGGAACCAAAAAACAGGTTGAAAAAATTATTTCAGAAGCAATGGTTAGAGCTAACGAAATAAAGCAGCGCGCTGAAATGGCAGCAAAGGAGAAGAAAAAGCAAATTGTCGAGAAAGGACAAATACAGTGTAAGCTTGAAGAGCAGAGAATTATTGCTGAAGCCAAAATTAAAGCGAGACAGCTTAAGCTTAATGCTCAGGAAGAACTTTTAAATGAAGCTTTTAAAAGAGCCGAAGAACAGTTAAAAAAGATTGTTGAAAAGCCGGAGTATAAAAGCCATTTGCAACATTTGATTGAAGAAGCAGTTTCAAGCATAGGAAGCAGAGATCTTGAGATAGTCTGTGGAGAGCGCGAAAGGGCAGTTCTTAAACAGAATAACTTTTTAGACGCGCTTTCGAAAGCTATCTCATCTAAAATGAATGCTCCAGTAAATTTAGACATTTCAAGTGAAACTGCAAATAAAATTGGCGGAGTCATAGTTCGAACAAAAGATAGAAGGATCGAAGTTGATAATACATTTGAAGCTAGAATGCAACGTCTCAAGGATTCATTAAGAACCAAAGTTGCACATATTTTGTTTTCAAAAGAAATAGCATAGAGTAATGCGGTGCACCCTCTTGAGCAGTGGATATTCATATTCTGGCTTACTTTTTTCATTGTTAATTATTGTCATATTATTTGCTACAGTATTTGCCTTCATTCCAATTAAATCAGTTGAAGTCGTGGTATTAGTTATAGTTGGCGCTATAGTTGGAGTTGCTGTAGCTTTGCCCTTTACTTTTGTTGGGGGATCAGCAGCTTCAATTTATGCTTATCCTATTGTAAGAGTTGCAGCTATGAGAAGTAGATTGGTCACTGAATCAAAGATTGATGAAATAGTTCGAGCTGAAAATTTAGCTGAAATAATTGCAATTTTGGAAGGCACGGATTGTGGGAAGCACTTGAATCAAGCTATGAGCGAATACGACAAAATCGGTGTTATAGCACTGGAAAGGTCGCTCAATCAGCATTTGGTTGATGTTTACAAAACTACTCTTGGTATAGTTCCGGACGAGATTAAATCATTACTCAAGATGTTGGCAAGAAAATGGGAAATTAAAAACTTAAAAACTATTTTCAGAGCAAAGCATGTTGGGTTACCAAAGAAGGAGTTGGAGGCATCTCTTCTTCCATTTGAAGGTTTGCTACATTCAGGGTTAGTAAAACAGATAATTGAAGTAGAGTCAATTGAAGAAATTTTTAGACTGCTTTCAGATATGAAATATGGAATAATATTAAAAGAAGCAATCGAAGAGTATCAAAAAAGAAAATCGTTAGTTATAATAGATGCAGCACTGGATCGATATTATTATGGAGAGACGGCGAAAGTATTGTATCAACTCGGTGTAAGAGGACGAGACGTTAAGCGTTTATTTGAGTTAGAAGTCGATATAACTAATCTTAAAATTATTTTAAGATGCAAAAAGGAGAATATTCCAAAGGAAGAAGTTGCTAAATTTTTGATTCCATTCGGTTTTGAATTAGTCGGTAAAAGGTTGGAAGAATTAATTGAGGCTGAAAATATCGAAACAGTACTGAGTAGACTGGAAGGTACATCTTATATTGAAATTTTGAATGCTGTCAGAACCGAGTACGAAAAAACAGGGTCGCTATTGCC
>JACRDV010000048.1 GCA_024860865.1 Methanobacteriota archaeon
AATACCGCTAGAGCAAGGACGATTATAGAGATTATAGAATGGAAAATAACAATAGGCAAGTATACATACTTATAGGCAATTGGAAAAGTTAGTTTAGGAAACTCTGTGCGTCCTTCTATTAATGATTTTACCATATAACTCACTAGAAAACCGATATCAAGGGCAAGAGCTGATAGCATTATTCTATGATGGAAAATACTTTTGTGCTTTCGAGCATAAAGCACCCCTATTGTAAAAGCGATTGTTGTGCATATTTCTAAAACCATGCTTAAATCAGAGTAGAAGCCAGCTTTTGTACCTAAAAAACCCATGTGAAAATGTTAATGGAATCATTTTAATAAGCCTTTCTTTAGAGGGCAAACCCCGCGTTTCGATAACAGAACCTATGAAAAAAGCGAGAGGGTCTATTTTTCGAGATTTTTCGCCTTTCTATGAAGAGTTAAAAACTTTGAAGCAAATCGGGCTCTTTAATTTTTATATATTAAAACTGCAGTTCCGTAGTTGTAATTAAAATCCATCCAACTTGGATGCTCCAAGGGTCTAAACTCTTTGCAATATCGTAAACTATGTGCAAGCCTAATTCTCGGCGTAGCGCCCGAAGACCTGTCCTGGCTTGATGCTGATTTTCTGCATTCCGATGCATTAATTTTATATACACTGGTGCATCTATACATTAGTGTATAAATACACTGGTGAGTAATTGAGGATTGGAAAAGAAGTCGTAGGTGAAGGATTCATCGACAGAGAGAAAGAGTTGAGGAAAATTAGAGGATTAATCCAAAAAAGTAACATAGTCATTTACGGTCCTCGACGCATAGGAAAAAGCTCATTGATGTTAGAGGCGGCAAGACGGTTGAGGCGAAGATACGCTTGTGTCAGAATAGATGTGCGGCGCCTCATCCCGCTCGATCATAAAAATTTTATCAAGCACCTCGGGCTAGCTGCACTTGAAGCTTACAGCGATGCAACCGGTGAAAAGCTTTTGCTATTTGTTGAACGAGTGAAAATGGAGCTACCTGAGTTGTTGAGTCGCATTCGCGTGCACATTAAAGACTGGGTTGAGCTGAGCATTGCTCCAAGCCCAGACCTCACGGATTTCCTAAAACGTACTTTTGAGATGGGCGAGCAACTTTCTTGGAAAGCTAAGAAAGATTTCATCCTGATGATAGATGAGCTACCGGGACTCGTGAGGTTAACGAAGGGGCGCCCCGACAAAAAAGATCTCGATTTTCTATGGGCGCTCCGCGGTCACATGAATGAAGCAAAACATGTGCATTACATTGTCTCCGGCTCGGAGGTAGGGATGATGGAACGCCTCTGCGGTTCTAGGGAAGCGCCGTTCTACGGTTCGCTCATCCCGATAAAACTCGGCGGGCTCGAGAGGAGAAGCTCGTTGAAGTTTTTGGAGATGTTCATACCAAGCGAGTTCGCGAACGTCATTGTTAAAGAAACCTCATGTTTTCCCTTGTACCTGCAAGCTTACGCGACTGCTGCAAAGCTGGATGGTAAAACTCTCGAGAGCCTCCATACCTCCGTATTCGAGCTACTTCACCTGCACTTCAGCGACCTAGAGAACCATCTCTCGCCACAGCAGCGACTGATCCTCAGAACTATGGCGTCAAAAAACATTAGGACGACGCGAGAGACATCAAAGGCGTTAGAGATGCCATACACAACCATACATTCAAACCTCGAGAGGGCAGTCCTTACTGGTTTTTTGCAGAAGGTTGGTGAGGGAAAGTACGAGTTCACCGACCCGCTATTTCCAAAGTGGTTGGCCCTGCCTCTCCTATAAACTGGTGGCTGGGATATAGATTAACGATTGATTAATAGGCAGCTTAATGCTGCTCTTAATCTATTAAAAACCCAAAATGAAGGAGTGCGGTTCGCTCCGAATAGCTGGGCGAATGTAGTTTTGATGCGGAACGAGGGATTAATGAACTCTAATCCGCTGAGCATAAGCCCAGAAGTTGCAAGCGCGCCTAATATGCAACAGAACTAGAATAACTCCATATCTTGAACATAACTTTTGCCAGTTTTTAAAGAAGTCTCAGCTTTTTCTAACTCTCTACCTAAATATGCTGCATGGTCAAATCTAGAAATAAGATTATGGCTAATAATTGTATCGCAAATCGCTTTTGCAGATTTTCCTTTGATAATTAAATTTTGTTTACCTTGTGGAGAATATTGAATGACTACAATTTTGTCTTTGTCAATTAGAATCTTGAAAATCCCCTTTGGATCTCCTACAAAAACTTCGCTTTCTTGAGAATTAATCATTTCAACATCTTTTTCAATTGTTGGATCATATTCTTCTCCACGTCCGATTTTTTCTTTTACAGCCAATAAATCAATTCCAATATCTTTTGGATGTGAACCTCTTTGTCTCGCCAACATCATCATTTTACTTGCTGTTAAAAGTTCTTCAACCGAACCTTTTGTTTTGGATGAAGCTTCAGGGGTAAAAATTATACTTACGCCTAACTCGAAAGCTATGCCGGCTAGAAGAGCATTAACCCCAATTGAATCAGCATCAATTAATTCTACCACATTCCCAGCGCCAAAGAACAGTGGAACAGTTGGATTTCTTTGCGCAAACTCATAATATGCAACAATCGATTCAACCAATCCAAAATTAATCGGATCAAGAACCGGATCAGCAATAATTTTAGAAATACCAAGTTGATGTGCAAGCTTAATGTTGCTTTCAAGTGATTGAACTCGTTCATATGGCTTTTTTGGAATTTCTCCATTACCAGGTAAAATAACTACCGGGATATTTTTTACTGCTTCCGCTACTTGCTCTACATTGCTTCGATTTATACTTAAAACTAAATCAGCGCCTGCTTTAACTCCTGCTTTAATTTCATCCGGGTCAGCAGTATCGATGCTAACAGAAACTTTAAGTTCAGTTTTTATTTTTCCAATCATTTCTTCAATTTTTTCTGGCCGAGGTTGATTAGCAATCATCCCAAGGTCAATCATATGAGCGCCTGAAGCAACATAGTATTTTGCTCTCTCAATGAGTTGAAATGTAGTTAAAGCTGGGGCGTTGACTATTTCAGCTAAAATTCTTGCTGGAAAATCTTTTCCAATAGGTAATTCTCCAATTAAAAAATTGCCAGGCTTTTTGAGCAAATTTTGGATATCAAGCTTTTGTTCAAATTCTTTTAATTGCTTTAAGGCTCTTTCTTTGAGTTTACTTGAAAGGAGTTTATCAGCAGGAATTGCTGCTGAAAGTTGGACATCAGCTAGGTTATCCAACACAAATGGTAGATCAGCAACATCCCTAGGGCCCTTAAATGTAGGTATCCCAATTGATTTTTCAACTTCTGAGACATCAGCATGTACTAGGCCAGGAACTAAAATTAGATCAAACTCCTTTAAATCAAGGCGCATTAAAAAATTTTTAATTATAGTTGGGCTTAAGAAAGCAGCAATTGGAACTGACAAATCAACTACAGTGGTTTCTGCCTTGCTTAACTTAGAAAGGTTTTTTACTCTGTCCTTTGCAAGTTGACCAGTAACTAATAATACCTTCAAGGTAATCACTTTGCTTAGCAAATATAAAGAACAAGGAGATAGAATTTTTGGCGGCTTAGGGAGAGCTTTAGGCGATTTAGGTTTAACTCCAAATATGATAACTTTTCTTAGTTTCATTTGTGCTACATTGGTAGGAGTTGCCTTTGCTTTAAAATTTCTACTTCTCGCAGGGTTATTAACTATTTTAACTGGATTTTTTGATGTCCTCGATGGAGTAACTGCCCGTGTAACTAAGCAAACAACAAAGTTTGGCGGAGTTTTTGATTCTATTTTGGACCGATATTCTGAAGTTATTATCTTTGCCGGAATTATATGGTATGGAGTTAATTGGATAATCGGGTTGCTAGCACTTGCAGGTTCATTATTGGTGAGTTATACTAGAGCTAAAGGTGAGATTTTAGGCATTCAAATGTCAGGAGTTGGATTTGCAGAAAGATTGGAGAGATTAATTTTACTTGCCCTTGGAGCAATTACTGCTTTTCTGATTCCTCAAGTCTTTGGATTTTTAACTCTTGGGTTATTTGTTGTTCTAATTGCCCTTTTGTCTCATATTACTGCTTTACATAGGTTCTTCTATATTTGGCAACAACTTAAAAAGCAGTGAAGGAAATTGCTTAAAGTAGATTTACACATTCATACAAAATATTCTTTTGATTCAAAATCTTCCATTGAAGAAATTATTGAAAAAGCAATTGAGAGAAAATTAGATGCTGTTGCCATAACTGACCACAATAGCTACGAAGGTTGCTTACAAATCAAGCAAATAGAATTACCTAAAAACTTAATAATTATTCCTGGAATTGAATTGCGCACAAAAGAAGGCGATATTTTACTTTTAAATACCATGCATAGATTTGAAAAAGGTCTTTCTCTCTTTAAAGTTTTAGAAGTTGCTCAGAAGTTTAGAATAATCACAATAGCTCCACATCCATTCGCTATAACACAGCCTGGGATCAAAGATTTTATTAAATTAGAAGAAATAAACGCAGTAGAAGTTATTAATGGCAGAGATTTTTTTGGTAGAGCAAATTATAAAGCATTAAAAGCAGCCCAAGGATATAAAAAAATTGGGATTGCTTGCAGTGATGCGCATAGCGCTGATGATGTGGGGAATGTTTATACTTTAGTTGAAGCAGAACAGTCAATAGCTAGCATTTTGAACTCTATCATTGGGGGAAAAATAAAAATCCCGGAGCAATTTCTGCCATCTAAATTTTGGTCAAAACTTGGATTCTAAAAATATTAATTACTTTTATCAAATAAAGTACGAATTAAACTTTCTAAATATTCTTTTGCTTTTAAAAGGAGTTCTTCACCCTTTGGGGTAATTCTATAATATTTCCTAGGCAAAATTTCACCGTTTTGCCACTCAGACATAACATAACCTTTGCCTTCTAATCGGTATAGAACGACATATGCAGTAATTATTGCTGGTTCCCAACCAAATCGTTTTTTAATTTCGCTCTGGATCTCATAGGCATACATTGGGCGCTCTTTTAAAAGTCTGAGAACATACATCCAAAGATTTTCATAAGTGGTTTTGTCCCTTAACCTATCGATAGGCAGACGTTCAAGAGGCATGTTAGATATTTTATGACCGTAAAATATATTAATTTAGCTGTTTATACTACTTTTAGGCTTATTTAGAATTTTATTGTCATAAAATAAGGGTCTCTATGACGGAAATTCGCGTTGCGATAGCTGGAGTTGGCAATGTTGCATCAGCTCTTGTGCAAGGAATAGCGTTTTATGCTCAAGCAGAGAACGAAGACAGCATTTTAGGTCTAATGCACCCTGAGATAAATGGATACAAAGTAAATGACATTAAAATTGTTGCTGCTTTTGATGTGAATAAGCACAAAATTGGAAAAGATATCAGCCAAGCTATTTTTCTTGAGCCAAACAATTGCCTCATATTTTCAGAAGTCCCGAAAATTGGAATTGAGGTGAAGAAGGGACCAGTGCTTGATGGGATTGGAGAAACATTAGTTGATTCAGTTCCAGTGGATGAAAACCAAAAGCCTGTTGACGTTAAAAAAGAGCTTGAAAATTCCAATGCCGATGTTTTAGTGAATTTAGTTCCTGTTGGATCTGATAAAGCAGCTAAATTCTATGCTGAGGCCGCAATTGATGCTGGCTGCGCAGTTATAAATGGAATGCCTGCATTTGTCGCAAATAATAAAGAAATTGTTGCTAAAGCTGAAAAAAGTGGAGTTCCAGTAATCGGAGATGATGTTAAATCTCAAGTTGGGGCAACTATTGTTCATAGGGCATTAGTTGATTTACTAGTAAACCGCGGTGTGAGACTCAAGAATACTTACCAATTAAATTTTGGCGGGGACATGGACTTTAAAAATATGCTTTCAAGAGAGAGGCTAAAAACAAAAAAAATCACAAAAACTGAAGCTGTTCGGAGTTTGATACCTGAGGATTATAGGGAGAGAGTCGGAATTCACATCGGACCAAGCGATTATGTTCCATTTTTAAACAACCAAAAAATTGCTTACATAAGGGTCGAAGGAGAGAAGTTTGGTAGAGTTCCAATGTATATAGATGTAAAATTGCATGTCCATGATGCCCCAAACTCTGCCGGTTGTTTAGTTGATTGTATTCGATGTGCAAAAATTGGATTAGATCGGGGCATCAGCGGAATTTTATATTCGCCTTCTGCGGCATATATGAAATATCCCCCTGAGAAGATGCCGGATCCACAAGCATTTAAATCACTCGAAGAGTTCATAACAGGGAAAAGAGAACGTTAGTTTGCAAAACTAAAAAAACTTGAAGAACATACTCTATGCAGGTGATAATTTGGTATTTGCGTACGTATTAATTGCTGTTAAACCAGGAAAAATAGACGATACAATCAAAGCATTGAAAGATATCAAAGGCGTTGAAAAAGTTTCAGCAGTTTATGGGGAAGTAGATGTCGTAGCTGAATTGAGTGCAACTGACCTTAATTCGCTCCGAAAAGTAGTTCTTGGCCAAATTCACAAAATCGATGGGATTAACAAGACTACAACTTTGCTCCAGACTTAAATTTTCGCAATTTAAGTTGGCAAAACATGTACTTTGACTTAGCTGTTATTGGAAACCTTACGCTTGACCATATAGTAACGCCATTTACTGAAATCAATACTTTTGGCGGAACAGCAGCTTATACTAGCATTACAGCGAGAAGATTAGGCAGTTCAGTTGGAATAGTTTCTAAAATTGGATCTGATTTTCCACAAACATATCTTAACCAATTAAGAAAAGAAGATGTTGATCTCTATTGTGTTGAGGTTTCAAACGCAACAACGCAATTTGAACTAGTGTACGATCACAACTGGAATAGAAGACTTAAATTAAAAGCACAATGTGCTAAAATCCTTCCAGAAGATATTCCTAAAAAATTTTTTGATACTAAGATCATTCATTTTGGTCCAGTTTTTCAGGAAATTGATTATAGAATAGTATCGTTTGTAAAAGATAACTTTACTGGCGAAATTTCACTGAGCCTTCAAGGACTGGTTCGAGTAGTTAAAAATGATACTATTGAAATTTCTCATCCTTCTGATCTCGACCGGATTTTGGAAGCTGTAGATATTCTCTTTGCTAATGAGACAGAGATCATTTTCGATCCAAGTAAAGAACTTAATCAAAACATAGAGATATTCAAAAAACTCGGCCCGAAGATTATCATCATCACATTAGGTAAGAAAGGTTCGATTATTTTTTCAGGCGATGATAGCTTTCATTATTCCACCAGTTAAGGCAGAAACTCGAGATCCCACGGGTGCTGGCGATTCATTTGTTGGAGGTTTTATTGGCGAATATCTTAAAACTAAGGACATTAAGCGGGCTGGACTAGTTGGTTCCGTGGCAGCTTCTTTTGTAATTGAGGATTATGGGCCTTTTAATTTCCCAAAAAGCCCAAATGAGATTTTTAAGCGCTTAAGAAGCCAAAATATAGCTTTTTAGATATAGAGAAGGAGTCTGACATTAGTCTGACAAAAACGAGACATTTATATTGCTGTGAATACTAAAAGAGAGACGCAGACGGTTCTTTGGAGGTAAATAAGGTATGGGATTCTTTGATAAACTAAAAGAATGGTTCCATATTGGCGAGGAAAGAGAGCCAGAAGAGGCTGCGCCAAAAGTGGAGGAGTCAATCCAATTTAATGAAAATTTAAAACCTGAGTCAGTTGAGTCTCGATCAGATTCTCAAGCGAGCGAAATCTTAGCTGATTTTCCTTCTCCTGCTATAGAGACAATTGAACCAATTAAACTTAATGAAACGACTGAAGCAGCATATGAAGTACCTAAGATTGAGGAAATTGAATTAAATAGACCAATTGAAGAATCTAAGGTAGAGCCTTTAATTGATGAAATCAAAGTTGATGAAATAAAAGTACAACAACCAATTGAAGAACCTAAAGTTGAAGAGATAATACCTCTCACTGTAAAGACTCGGGCTAAGAAAGGGAGAAGAAGTCGCGGCCGACCAAGAAAAAGATTATCTTAGTTTAATGATTGATTCGAAAATCTCACTTGGATGGCGAAGAACAACTACTCCTTCGAAGTTTCTTAACTTACTTAGATTATCCAGGTCTACTTTCCTCGTCTGAATTTTAATTTTTTTATTTTCAATGATAGCTTGTGCTGGACAAACTTCTATACATTTTCTGCATTGGTTACATTTAAGTAAATTAATTCTTGGACCAATTGTTATTGCCTCACTCGTACAAACTTTCACTGCTAAGCACACTTCACATTTTATACATTTTTCATGATTAATGTGAATAGGCAATGATATTTCTGTTATTTTTGTTTGTTCAACAGGGACAAAATGGACCTTGATTGAGTTTTTCATGGCTTGAGCAATGGCATTCGTTAGCAAACTGTCAGAAATTCCATGAACAACTTTAGCAACGATATTAGTTGTAGTTGGCGAAATTATTAGCACTTTATATAAACCCGTTGAAAAACGCCCAATTATAGGGAAACTTGCCCCTTGTTCGGCACTTTCAAATATTTCTTCACAGTAGTTACCTGGGGAAATTGCTTTCAATCGGCTCCATAGCCCATAAGTTTTAACAAGTTCTTTTCCTGCCCTTGAAAGTAAAGTTGTTATTTTAATGTTATTATTACGGCATTTTTCCATAGCATCAAATGTTTCAAATAAAAAATGAGCGGCACCAGTTATCCCCCATGCGATAAAAAAAGGCACTGCCACCACCTGTTATTTGTTACTTTATCTAATAATCAATAAAGTTAACAGAACCGATTTATGAGACAACCTCCATAATTTCCATTAATCGCTGCATGTCAGCATTATTGTTCCATTAATTTTAACAATTCAGCTGTACTAAATACTCTTATTTCTTTTTTCCCTTCATAATCAGGATCATTGGTCCAAATACTATTGCAATTCAAAGCTAGATAACAAGCAACATAGGGCACATCTTTTACATCCTCTTTCATTATTGCTTTAGCGTTTTCTTTGTAAGCTTCATATTCATCGGCCGTAATTATTGTTATTTTCTCAAAAATTAGCGCCATTAATAGTTCAAACTCATCTTTAGTTAATCCAGCTTTTTCGCATATTTCAGATTCATACTTGTAAATCTCATCAAAGACAAAATCAGGTGAAACAAATTCAAACTTGTTGCTCATTATGATTTCTCGAGCTTTGCTATCTTTGACCAAAGCAGCTATAATCATGTTTGCGTCAATGACAATTTTCATATTATTAATCTATGTCTTCTAGCCACTTCTTTCTTTATCTTCCTGCCTATTTCCAGAGCTTCCTTCTCTGTCAACTTGCTTTTAGACACTAACTTATCCATTAATTCTAATTTCTTCGCATGCTCCCACATTGCTTGTCTTGCCACTTCACTCCATTTTACTTCCTTATGCTTGTTCATTATTTTTTTTAAATCTTCTGGAATAGCTAAAGTCATGTTTGTCATTTAAATCCCTAAGTATAATAAGTATAATTACTTATTTAAGGTTTTTTTAAAACTTATATGTCCACAGCCACTCCCTACGATTTCATATTGGCTCTCTTTGCGGCGACTCTCTACACTCAAAGACAAGGGCAAAAAACTTTGCTAGAGTAGATGCAAAAGTATTTTCACCAAACGATGAGATGAATCCAAAATTTGGTAATGCTCTGCGGAAGGCTGCTTTAGAAGGCATTGAAATATATGCCTATTCATCACAATTTATCGGAAATGAAATAAAGTTAAAGAAAAAAATTGATTTATTTATAAAAATAATTAAGTGAACGAAATTATATAGCCTTCTCATGCTTTACATTTTTATGCAGTATCCTTCGTAGCCTCAATTATGTTTATCTATTAATAAGTCAAGTCGAGATTTTGGCATTGTAATCTTTTCCATTCTTAAGAAAAGATGGGACAAAGCATGCGACTAAATTAAGATTTTACTAAGAAGCAAACGTATCGCAATAAATTAGAGTGCCTTATTCAACTTGACCTAGGCTATACTCCTGAATTAATTTTTCAATATATTCTGCAGCCCGTTTTTCTTTTGGTAAATTTTTTGCAACAGTAATTGTCTCCTCTAATTTTTTCCTAAGCTTTTTAGCAATTACTTCTTTGTTTCTTCCTAATGCAACTTGAAGTTTTGTTGCAACTATTATAGCTCTAAGCGAAGGTGAAGTATTTCTCTTAAAAACAGGAACAAAATTTTTAACATAGATTTTTTCAATTTTTGCTTCAACTTTTGAAATTTCTGATTCTCCTAAATCATCTTTTTTCATATAATCAAAAAAATCAGTTGGGATAAACTCAATAAAGCCATCAGCAGCTTTTAATCTAGGAGCATTTACTACATCAGCACGCTCAAATTCATTTAATTGGAATTGCTTCTTAATAGCAGCATTTGCAAAGATCTTTAAATCTCTTGTTACATTCACTACGCCTGCTTCATTTGCAATGAGATTTTTGTAAGTATCTGTTTCCTCATAAATGTGAAAAATGAGTTTTTGATTTTGATATTCTAAACCCATAGGGGCAGCATTAGGAATTTTGGAGTTTGGAAAATAAGTTGTCAAAATTATCTCAACTGGCTCACGAGTTATCCCAAGTTTCTCTAGAATTTCTTCCATTTTCTAAACCAGTTAAATCCATTACGGCCTAAAGCTGAGAAGTATTGCTACCAGCAAAGAAGAAGCAGTTAGATCAGCAGTTGTTCCAGGATTTAGTTTATTGTTCTGAGTTCGCAAACTTTTATCAAAATCTTGGAGTTTTTGAAAACCTTCCTTACTTAGTACCCCAGTTCTTAAAATTTTTTTCGCTTCATTTGAAACTTCCATTGCTTTTTCCCTACCAACTTTTCTCGCAATCAATGTATCAGGATAGTTTGCCAGTATAGTTAAGAAAGTTTCTATTGTTGCGGTATTGATATTTTTTGTCTCTTTATAAGCTTTAATAAATGTTGGGCACCCAACTTCAAAAGTTATTCTTAAATCGGTTATCCATTCTTCAGAAATTCTATCATAAGGTGCAGAAATTGCCATTAAAACGTATAAAGTTGTATTCATTTTTAATATTTCAGATTTTGTCGAATCTTCATATACATCAAGGTATTGAATTTTGCTAAGACCGCCTGGAGCCGCAAGTTTTATCGCATCAATAAAATCTAGAGCATCTTGAACTGTTGTAGAGTGAATCACCATCCTTAGGTTATCTCTAAGTTTTTTAGATTCGAATTCTTTCTCCTCACCCAAGGATTTTCCTGCAGCAGCTATTAGCGGCATAAATAGCAGCAAAGTCCCTAAATTCGTATTCCCCCCAGTTTGCCAACGGATAGTTTCATAAACTCCTTCTTTGATATGGGCCCCAATCTTAAGTTCATTCAAACTAATGGAGCCGCTACCCGCTTTAAATCCAAGCTCGGCCTGTTTTTTAAAGACTGGCCCAACAGCTGCTGTGCTGGCTAAAAAGTGTTCATACTTTGTTTCCTTAAAATCGGCAGTTCTGTGAACGCAACCGGGTTTGGGGGAGCCGCTAATCTCTAACAAAATTGCCAATTGGGCTGCTCGCATTATGTCATCAATTTCCAAAAAAATCAACCAGATTTAGAAACCCAACAGTGAATTTGATTTTTAATCTTGCCTGAGCGAATTAAATCTAAACTTTTAGCCGCTAGATGGGCAGCCTCTTCAGCTAACTTGCCCTGCCCAATTCCAACTTTTAATTTAACATTAGTTGTGCTTTCCACTGAATCAAAAATTTTCTTAAAATCAGATTCAGAAACGCCATTTGATGGTGAGATAAAATTATCACCACCAGCATAAAACACGAGAGCCCCTCTTTTTAACAGTTCTTGCATTAAAATTTGGTGGACTTTATTCACAATTATATAACTATCATAAATTGGTTTCGTATCGGTGTAAATAGTTGTGCCGTTAATATCGATGTGGGCAATTTGAACAAGACTATTAGCTCCATTAACTAGCTCATTGCCTATGGCTAAAACTTCTTTTCGTGCACTCGACTTCGAGCTTCCAAATTTTTGTAACGCTTCAGTGGCAATCTTTTGGGCTTCATAAGCAGTGCTTCCAGAACCAATTCCCATACTAATTGTTATTGGATATCGATATCTAATGCTCTGTTGAATTTCTTGATGATCTTTCTCAGTTAGGCCATTAGAGATAACAAACATATTATCGAACCTGCAAAAGAAAGCTAAAGCTCCCTTTGATGCGAATAAACGCTCGATGTCAGCATACAGTTCGGCTTGAAGAACTTGAAGATCAGCTTCTCTTTTAGGCTCAGGCGTAACTGTCCATGGGCCGTAGTTATCAATCTGAACCACCGTCACTTGGATTTTGCTCACAAGATCACCGTCACTTCATATTGAAAAAGAGCACTATTAAAATTTTGGGT
>JACRDV010000050.1 GCA_024860865.1 Methanobacteriota archaeon
AGAGAGCCTTTCCCAAAAATCCTATCTCAATGCCTCAGTAAAGTTCGAGAATTTCTACTTTTCTGACTATATTCTGGCATATGTCGGACTATTTCTTTCAAAAGCTAGAAAATTGAATTTGAAAAAACGCAAAACTTTAGTTTTCAAATAAAAAAGTACGCTCGAAAAGCTGGATTAAAGAAAGAGATATCTCCACACAGCTTTAGGCATGAAGAGCCACGCATTTGGCAACTGTTTTAACCGAAGCACAAATGAGAGAGTTCTTCGGATGGACTAAAGATAGCGATATGTCTTCAATCTACGTCCATCTGAGCGGAAGAGATGTTGATGAAACTCTATTCAAGCACTATGGAGTCGATTTAGAAGAAGAAATTAAGAAAGAAGAATCGCCAACCAAGCCAAAAACTTGTCCTAGATGTAAATTTGTCAATTCACCAGCAGCAAAGTTCTGTATGCAGTGCTCAGCAGTTTTGGGCATCAAAACAGCTATTGAGTTAGAAAGCAGAGAAAGGGAGTACACTGATATCCGAACGCAAATAACGCAAGAAACTATTAAACGAGTGCCTGACGTACTGGCAGACATTCTCAAAGACCTAGACCTAGAAGAAAAAATCTTAAATCTTAACCAGGGTTTGCAAGCAACCTTGGATAAAAGGAGTAGATAGCAGTATTTTTTTTATTCTACTTGCAATAGTTATTAGTGTGCTTGCTGTGTCAATGTATACTGCAAACTTAGAAAGCAAGCCATCCTAATTAGAATATACTTGCAAGGAGCGACTAAGCTTTTTATTTTGAAAAAATAGCTCCAAAGTGAAGAAAGCAGCTAAAATTTAATTTTTAAAATTTAAAAAATTGAAAGGGAATAAAACTGCCCAAATATAACTTTTACCCGATTAAACATTTAAATGGAATAATACCTAAAATAATAAGACTAATTTAGACCATTAATTTATATTTAATACTAAGGATGAATGCTACTTATTGTTGTTATACACATAATGGTGATATAATGCCAACCAGAGCAGCCTATAAACGTGGATATAAAGCCGGGAAATCGAAGGGAAAGGATACTACAGTCTGGTGCGAAGGTTGTGGAAGAAAGTTTCCCAGACATAAAGCCTTTTTAGGTCGCAAATCTTTCCGTATCTTCGATCCAGCCTTGAGCAGGATTATTGATAGAAGCCAGGTTGAAGTAGAGCAATATAAGGTGTACTATTGCCCTAAATGCGCGAGGTATTTGGGAATTGTTGAGCCAAGCGGCAGAAGAGCTGAGATACGGGCAATTAAACCCATACTTGCAAAGTCTAGATTAACCGCTGGAGACATAGTTACATTTTATGTTCCTGAAATTCTATACCGAGGCGGATCCTACACTATTGGCGTTAGCGTCCGCAATAAAAGTGCGAGTCACGGCAGATTTGTAGTTTTACCGGGCACGATTATACATGGACTTGGTATATCTCCAAATGAAAAGAGGATATTTCTGAAAGCTGGTGGCTCTGATGCAGTGGCATTTGCGCTCCAAGTTAGGCCAGAAGCGCTAGAAAATGAAAGAGTGCCGATAAGTTTTAATCTAAAGAGTGAAGATGGGCGAATTTTTGACTCAAAGATAAAATACATTTCAATTAAAACTCCTGAAGTCATGCCAATTGAAGCAGTTAAGGAGATTACAATACTCAAGCAAATAGATAAAGCTGATATTGAACTCAACAAAGTTGCGAATGTTACTTTGACTGCAGTAAATCCAGAAAATATTGAGTTAGTTAGCGTGGCAATTGCTGATCATATTCCTGAGATTTTTAAATTAGTTAATGGAAAAAACGTTTGGACTGGTAAGCTTAAGCCAGGCAAAAGCAAGCAAATTACATATAGAATTAAGGCAACAGCAGCCGGCGCATTTGAACTCCCACCAGCAGTTTTAACATATGAAGATGAAAAAGGAAACAAGAAAGAACTTAGATCAAAACCGATTAAAATCCAAGTTTCGCAACCACAGCCAAAAATAATTTTACCTACAATTTATGCGATGTATAATCCAGACGGGAAATTAACTTTAGTCAACCTTCAAAATATTGGGAGAGATTTAGCTAAAGAGGTTAATGCTAAAATAATTTTAACACCACTTTCTGGAGAATTAATTGAAGCTGAAGGCAGAGCCCGTGCGCGCGACATTAGACCAGAAAGTTCACTTGAAATAAAATTTGAACTTCCAGAACTAAAAGACTTATTTTATCCTTTTGAGTTAAAAGTTAATTACCAAAGTGAAGATGGAGTTCAATATTCAGAAGCATTTAATGGCTATATGCTTTATGATATTTCAGCTAAGGTCTCTGCATATACTAAGTTTTTGCAAGGAGATAATGCTCAGCTCAAACCCTATGTAATGCTTAAAACTTCTGCTATTAAAGAAACAAATCAAATTGTTGAATCTTTTTATAAAGTCGTAACTGAAGGGACGGTGTATACCGAGACAACTGAAGGTATAGAACCCCAAGGATTATTGATGCGAATCATATCACCACTAAAAAAGAGACCAGTTGCTTCTTGCTTTGATAGAAGTTTTCTGTTAGCGAGTTTATTAAATGCAAAAGGTCAGTCAGCTCGTGTAATTATGGGTTACATTTTGAATGGAAGATGGACCAAGCACGCTTGGGTTGAAGTGCACTATGGGAATAGATGGATACCGTTAGAAACAACTTTGAGCGCTAAAGAACTGCATAGACAGCTAACTAAGTCTGTATATGAAGATGGAAAGTATCTTCCAGTTATAGCCTTGCAAAGGGATGCATCGACTCAATGGAATCTAAAAACTAGATTTCACGAGAGATTTGAGGAATCAATAAAGAGACTTAAAAGTGAAATAAAATGATTCCAGTTCGTGAAGTAATGACAAGACGCGTAGTTACGGTTAGGCTAGGAACAACTATTTCTGATGCTGCAAAGATTATGAGCGAACGCAGGGTTGGAGGAGTTATAGTTTTAGAAGATAAAATTCCAGTTGGTATTGTAACTGAGCGCGATATTTTGCTTCATATAGTAGCTCCTGGAAAGAATCCAAATAAAATTCGAGTTAAAGAGATAATGTCTTCTCCGGTTATTACAATTGACAAAGAAACTGACATTAACGAAGCAGCAAAACTAATGAAAAAAGCAGAAATTCGAAGACTACCTGTTGTAGAGCGAGGAAAGCTTGTTGGCATTGTAACTTCAGCTGACATAATGGCAGTGACTCCAGCTCTAAATGAAATTTTGCTCGAAATGATTAAAACAAAGGCTGATATCGAACCAAAATCAGAAGAAATAAAAGGTCCAGGAATTTGCGAAAATTGCGGGAGCTATGTTGAATCATTAGATGAAGTTGATGGCAAGTGGGTTTGCGAAGATTGTAGAGAGGAATTGGTAGGATAGCCAACATCAATTTTGGCGATCTGATGCACTTTAATGCAGAATCCAGTTCAAATGGCTAAATAGATACATAAAAGGAAATTGTACTAAGTAATGTTTCTTATTTGGTGAGATTTTGTTTCGAATTATTCTATTTTTTTTAGTTATAAGCTTGTTTTTATCAAATCTTGGGTTGGCGCAAGAATCAATCGTTCCAATTTATACAGTCGATGTAGAAATAGATGAAATTGGAAAAGTTTTGATTAATGAAACATGGGTATTTCTAAATATTGGGAATAAAACATTTGCCCCAAATATATTGTTCCAAAAAAGAGGTAATTTACTTTCGACTGAATCAACTCTTGAATTAAACATTAGCCAAACCAACGAGGGTTTTCTTTTAGAATTTAATCCCTTCCACAAGCCAATTTTTCCCAAAAATTTTTCAATTATGAAAATAGCTTATATTCGAGACGATTTAGTTTTTGCTACTAATTTTACATATCTTTTTCGCCTAGATATAGGAGACTCTCCACTGCCAATTTACAACACTGATATAAAAATTAAACTGCCTTTTAATTTTCAAGCCGGTCTAATTGAACCCCCTCCATTAAGTAGATTGTTAGAAAAAAATCGTCAAATCATCAGTTACTTTATAAGAAGTCTTGCTCCAACTGGAAAATTTATAATTCAGATAAAATACGGAAAATTTAGACAAATGAGTCTTGAATCTATTGCTAAAGCTGAGGATAGCTTAAAAAAAGCAAATGTTTCTTTAATTGAAATAAAAGAGTTAATAACAAAAAATAATTTGACTTCTTTAATCCAAGATTTCAAAACTACAAACGAAACATTTTTCCGCGCAAAGTACATTTTAAACGAATCGAAAATACTATATCAAACAGAACAATATCAAGACTCACTTGACTCTGCAAGCTCAGGATATCAACTTGCAAACATAGTGATTGATAGAGCTAATGCAATTAAAACAACAGCATTTGTCCTTCAGCAAGAAAGTACAGAAAAAGAGATCGAAAGTTTAAAAGAAAAATTAAAAAATATAGAGAAAACAAGAAATGTCATGATTTTGTTATTTGTATTAGTGATTTTTTCAGCCGCAGTAATAGTTTTAGTCAAAAGGAAAGGAGGGGATTAGCACGAGGGCTAAATGGCGGAAAAAGAAAGCTAGAAGATTGAAAGCAAAAAGAAAGCGGGCACGCGGAGAAAAGCGCTAGTTTGAATTTATTTCGCCCTTTAAAATTTCTAATTTTGGGCTTTTAGCCCATTTTAGATTATTTTTCTAGAATTTTAAAATTGAACTCATTTGATATTTTTCCATTTAGTCGCATAAATAACCACATATTATTTAATGTTTATCCGATAAATAAGCTTAATTTAGTATTATAATTGGTGAGAACCTTTGAGAGTAGCTGGAATTTGTGCTATTTGTGGAAAGGTAGTGCAATCTTTTAATACTTGTATGCTTTGTGGTCGGAATGTTTGTAACGAATGTTTTAATTATATCACTGGAACTTGTAAGAGGTGTGTTCCCGTTCACCAACAAAGAAAAGAAGAAATAAAAAACCAGGATGAGCATCCATACGCTAATTTTTAATCAAAGAAGAGCTTAATAATAATTTGAGGGATAGTTTGGCAGAAGAAATTCAACTTCGAGTTGCTGAAGCACTGCAGCCAGATGTTGGAAAAGGTATAATCCGAATTGATAAGAAGTCACGTGATGAAATTGGGGTTAAGACAGGGGAAATAATTGAGATAACTGGTAAAAGAACCACAGGAGCCATTGTTGGAGAAGCTCAACCCGCGGACGTTGGATTGAGTATTATCCGAATGGATGGTTTAACCAGAGCGAATGCAGGCACTAGCATCGGCGAGATTATTGCGATTAAAAAAGCAGATGTAAAAGAAGCGAAAAAGATTGTACTAGCACCAGCGATGAAAGGCGTTCATATAGTGGTTCCTGGTGATTTGCTTCTTCGCAACCTAATGGGTCGAGTTGTAGCTAGGGGCGATATAGTAATGCCGATTAGCCCAAGGCGAACTCGCGAGACGTATAGAGAGTTTGCCCCCTCATTTTTTGAAGATTTTTTTGGGGAAGGTTTCGAATTTGGCCCAATGCCTTTTGCCCTTGGTGAGATTAAATTTACAGTAGTTTCAACTTCACCAAGCGGAATTGTTCGGATTACAGATATGACAGAAATTGAAGTTCATCCAGAAGCAGTTGAAGTAGTTGAAAAGAAAGTTCCTGAAGTCAGCTATGAGGACATAGGCGGCATGAAAGAAGAAATTCGAAGAGTAAGGGAAATGATTGAGCTGCCCCTCCGCCATCCAGAATTGTTTGATAGGCTTGGAATCGAGCCTCCTAAAGGAGTTTTGCTGCATGGACCGCCAGGCACAGGCAAAACTCTGATTGCCAAAGCATTAGCCAACGAGTCTGAAGCTCATTTCATTTCAATTGCGGGTCCAGAGATTATGTCAAAATATTATGGCGAGTCCGAGCAGAGACTTCGAGAAGTTTTTAAAGAGGCTGAAGAAAGTGCTCCCAGCATAATATTTCTTGATGAGATCGATTCAATTGCACCAAGGCGAGAAGAAGTTACTGGAGAAGTTGAGCGAAGAGTTGTTGCGCAGTTGCTATCTCTAATGGACGGTTTAAAAGAGCGCGGGCAAGTTATTGTTATAGGAGCAACAAATCGGCTTGATGCAGTCGATCCTGCTCTTCGAAGGCCTGGAAGGTTCGACCGTGAGATTGAGTTAAGAGTGCCTGACAGAGAAGGGAGAAAAGAGATAATTCAAATTCACACTAGATCAATGCCGTTAACCGATGATGTTAGCCTTGATGAGCTATCAAATATCACTCATGGTTTCGTTGGAGCTGACTTAGCAGCTCTCTGTCGTGAAGCAGCAATGATTACTCTTCGCAGAGTTTTACCCGAGATAGATTTTAAACAGAAAGTAATTCCTAAAGAGGTAATTGAGAAACTTATAGTTACAAAGCAAGACTTCATGGAAGCTTTGAAAGGCATTGGACCATCGGCACTTCGCGAAGTTCTAGTTGAAGTACCAAATGTGCACTGGGAGGACATAGGAGGTCTTGAAAGTGTAAAACAAGCGCTAAGAGAAGCTGTTGAATGGCCTCTAAAATATCCAGACGCTTTTAGAAAAATTGGAGTGCGCGCACCTAAAGGGATTTTATTGTTTGGGCCACCTGGAACTGGAAAAACTATGCTTGTAAAGGCTGTTGCCACAGAAAGCGAAGCGAATTTTATTTCAGTTAAAGGCAGCGAATTATTGAGCAAATGGTTTGGGGAAACTGAAAAACGAATTTCTGAAGTTTTTAAAAAGGCCAAACAAACGGCTCCCACTGTGGTCTTTTTCGATGAAATGGACGCTATTGCTCCTATGCGTGGAACATCAGTTGGTGAACCCAGGGTGGTAGAGCGTATGGTAAACACGCTTCTCTCAGAAATGGATGGCCTAGAAGAACTCCGTGGAGTTGTGGTAATTGGAGCTACTAACCGGCCTGACATAGTTGATCCGGCTTTATTGCGACCAGGTCGATTCGATGAGTTAATCTTAGCACACGCTCCAGATAGACGGGCACGTTTAGAAATATTTAAGGTTCATATGAAAGGAATGTCTTTAGCTGAAGATGTTGATTCAGAGAAGTTTGCTAACGTGACTGAAGGATATACCGGGGCTGATATAGCCGCTGTTTGCCGTAAGGCAGGTATGCTAGCGCTCCGTGAGGATATTAAATCGGAAAAGGTTTATATGCGACATTTCGAAGAAGCATTGAAGAAAGTTGGCCCCTCATTGACCACAGAGTTAGTAAGATGGTATGAACGTCTTGGAAAAGATATTGAACGAGGAAAACCCAGGAAGCGAGAAGAAGCAGTTGAAGTATATTGAGGATTGTTGATGGTAGAAGATATAGATCGCGTGAGAACTGGTGTACCCGGATTGGATGATATTTTAAATGGCGGATACCCCAAAGGTTTAGTAATTTTAATCTCTGGCGGAGCCGGAACCGGCAAAAGTATCTACGGTATCCAATTTTTATACACAGGTATTACCAAGTACGAGGAAAATGGCATTTTGGTGGCTGTTGAGGAGCGACCGCGAGACATCCGGCGTTACATGCTTGGGTTTGGCTGGGATCTTAAAAAACTTGAAGATCAAAATAAGCTCGCAATCATAGATGCCTCAGCTGCGAGGCTTGGAATTCCTAGCGGAGAAAAGTATGTGGAGATGCGGCCTTTTGAGCTCGATTCTTTAATAACTACAATCAATAAGATAGTAGAAAAAATGAATGCGAAACGCTTAGTAATCGATTCTATTCCATCCCTCTTTTTACAATTTGAACATGAGCTAGCTATACGAAGAGAAATTCTTAGACTCGGAAGTCTTGTAGCTGAAACTGGTTGTACAACCATTTTGACGACTGAAGTGGAAGCAGGAGAGAGCAGGCTCAGCAAATTTGGGGTTGAGGAATTCATCTGCCAAGGACTTATTCAGTTATTCATGAGGGAACGCGGAAACGAAATGAAGAGAAGTTTAGTAGTTCGGAAGATGAGAGGAACTAAGCATAGTACGCGAAGATATCCCTTTGACATCACACCAAGTGGAATTGCTGTATTTCCGGGCGAAGAGGTTTATTAGCGGCCATTTTTACTTTTTTTAGATTTATTTATTATCACTTTTTTGGAATTAAGCCTCGATTAGCAGAGTTATTAAATTACTTGGGAATTCTAATGAAAATTGGTCTGATAACTTGGAAAGTTGACGAAAAAAACTATTATGCTATCTCTCGTTTAAAAAAAAGTATTCAGAAGTTTAGAGCGCGACCAATTCAGATTGATTTATCGAATGTTTTGCTTGGAATTACTTCCTCACTTGAATTCTATAATAAGTCAGAAAAAATTGATCGAATAGATGTTGCTCTAGCCAGAATTACTGCACGAGATTTTTTTGTTATAGATGCACTCAAAAAACTTGAAGCTCAAAAGACCATAGTGATAAACCAAGCTCAAGTTTTTGAGAAAGCGTACGACAAATTTAGGACTAGTTTAGCCTTAAAGCAAGCAGGATTGCCAATCCCCAAAACATATCTCACTAGGAGTTATGAGCAAGCCGTGGAAGCAATAAAAAAAATTGGAACACCTGTTGTATTTAAGCCAACCACTGGCGCTGGAGGTCAAGGTATTGTTAAAGCTCAAATTTTTGAGGATGCCTGTTCAATTGCTGAGATTTTGGCTAACATAGAGTCTCCGCTTTATATACAAGAGTTGATTCCAACCGACCGAGACATTCGAACATTTGTTATTGGAGATGAAGTAATTTCTGCCATTTATCGAGTTGCTGCAAAAAGTTGGAAGACAAGTATCAGCCAAGGAGGTCGAGCTGAACTTTGCCCATTAACTGATGAACTGACAAACCTCAGCATTAAGGCTGCTAAAGCAATAGGTGCTGAAATTGCAGGGATAGATTTGATTGAAAGCAAAGATGGATATAAAATTTTAGAAGTGAATACGAGCCCCGGCTTCAGAGGAATCATCAAAGCAACAAAAATCAATCCATCTGATGCAATCGTTAAATACGCCATTTCAAGGGCTAAAAAATAGTTTTTTCTTACTTTTAATATAATAGTTAATTGCACGAGCAAAATAAGAGATAAAAATTTCTCCAAATTATATTATTTAAGAAAATTAACGTAAGATCATTTTAAAGAAATACCCGCGTGGAGTATAATGATAGTGATATTGGCCTAAGAGCTTCCGTCTAAAAATTTTAAAATCTTCTATGTGGAGTTCAAAATGAGGAAAAAGATGATGCTTGAAGGATTTGCCGGCCAGCAGAATGCCAGCAACTATTAGAGCAAATCCCATGATCCACCCAAAAATCAGCACGAATGGAATGAGACCAAACAATCCTAGAGAAACTAAAAATGAGGAAGTTGGGATTTCCCAACTCGGCACTCCTGGCGATATTATCGCCCCAGCTGATATAAGTATACCGCCCAACTTGATATTTTTCATAGTCTCCACTACTTTTGAATTGAAATTTTAAATAAAATAAAAAATAAAAAAGAAAAAAATTAGATTGTTAGGAAATCTATCCCTGAACTAACTTGCCTACCGCTTGGACTCCATCCTTCGTGGGCAGATGGACTATGACCAAGAAGTTGCTTAGAATGAACGCCTGTCATGATAACCATTATGCGAATCGTGCCTTCAAGGTCTTCTTGTATTCTTGCTCCCCAGATGACATTGGCATTTGGATCAAGCTCTTGAGTCACTAATTCACCAATTTTGTTTGCTTCACCAAGGGTTAGATCAGGTCCACCGCTTATGTGAAGAAGTGCACCAACAGCTCCTTGGTAGTCAACATCTAGCAATGGACAGTTCATAGCGTCTTTAACCACAGCCTCAACCCGGTTTTGAGCGTTAGATTCTCCAATTCCTATGCTCGAGACTCCACCGCCGCTCATTATTGCTTTCACATCGGCGTAGTCAAGATTTATTAGACTGGGAATGGTCACTGTTTCAGTTATACCTTTTACCGCTTGAGAAATAATTTCGTCAGCTACACTGAATGCCTGATCTAGTGGCAAATGGGGTACAAATTGGACTAATCTATTGTTATCAATTACAACTACAGTGTCTGCTGCTTTTCTCAGTTTTTCGATGCCCTCATCCGCTTTCTTTAGTCTAGCTCGCTCAATCGCGAAGGGATATGTTACCATTCCAATAACAATGCTGCCCATTTGTTTTGCAATCTCTGCAACAACTGGAGCTGATCCTGTTCCTGTACCACCTCCCATACCGGCGGTTATAAAGACCATGTCAGCATCTTTCAGTAGCTCTTCAAAAGCTGGTCGTGCAAGTTCAGCCGCCTTTGCTCCAACCTCTGGATATCCACCAGCACCGAGTCCGCGAGTTAAGTTTTTGCCTATAAGGACTTTTTTATCAGCTTTAACAACATCAAGATGAACTTTATCTGTATTGACTGCAATTAGATCTGCACCTTGGACACCTATCTTTGCTAATCGGTTGATTGTATTATTGCCACCTCCACCGCATCCGATGACAACAATCCTTGGAGTTCCGAAAAGTTCTGGCTCTTGGTCTCCAACACTTACGTCAGCTCTCTTCAATGCATCCTCATGTGCATGAGCCAATGCTTCTTCAATTATTGATTTCATTCGTTGACCTCCTCTAGTTAGGAAAACTCAGCAGCCTGAACATCTGTGACTGCAACTTCCGGTTTATGCCTAGTTAACAGCTCGCGAATTGCTTGACGAATGGCTTCACTCTTTGATGTGTATTCACCATCTTGAACTAACAAGTCGATTTGCTCAACTTGTCTTCTTGGAAGACGGATCGTGATTCGTTCCATTATTCGGTCACCTCTCCCTGTGTGAATGTGTGAATGAAATAGTGAACGAGCATTATATAAGCGTTTTGCGTTGTTTTTAAAAGAGCAAGCTTTAAATATAGTTAACAAATTTCTAATTTTGAAGTTAGAACTTAAATTTGCAAATCTTTTTAAGCATAATATTGAGCAAAGTTGCATATGACAGTAGTCAGACAGAAAACTACTTACGAATGCTGTTAACAAGTAAATATGTAAATAAAACTGAATTTGTTGATAGTGAAGTTGTGAGTCGAATGGTCAAATATAAACAACGAATTGAAATTCCAACGAAGTCAGGAAATAAATTAATTATTACAGCTGAAGCTGAACCAATTGATCATTCTGAGTTAGCTAAATTAGTAAACATCATTCACGCGGAGTTTGCACCGATTGAAAGTCAGGCTTCGAGTTCAATTGAAACCCCGCTTCAACCTCAACCTCAGAAGCTTTGGAAACCAGATTGGCTTCCATCTGAGCGTGAACTTCGGAACCTCAGCCAAAAGGATAAGCTGTGGTTATTAACGCGAAATGAACATCCAGACGATTGGGTTATTTCTCAGGGCTTAAAGCGCGAATACGAAGCAATCTTCGGTGAGGAAATTAAGCTAACAGCAGTTTCAACTTATTTAGCTAGATTTTTTGAAGAAGGAAAAGTTGAGAGACAGGGTTCAAGGGCTCAACGAGAGTATCGCCTGCAAGTTAAAGCTGAGACTACTAAACCACCATCGGGTTTTGAAGGGGAGAAAGAGAAACTAAGGTCAGAATTCAATCCTATTTTACGTTGATCCCATTAATTTTATTTAGCGATAGATTTAACTTTATATTGGCGGCGAGCTAGGCTGGGCGGCTACCCCTCGCCTCTACGCAAATGGGGTTATGGCGGGTCGAAGTTCGGGAGGCAGCATTACCAGCCAGTTATGCCCCAAATTTACGACGATGAAATTCTGTCCCACAGGGTTCGTTGTGGCAGAATGCGGGAGGGAGCTCCTGTGTTACTGCCTTTATCTGCTTAACCAGCTAGGCCTGGAAAGGAGCAACTGTAGGTGGAAGATGGACGCTTGTGGGGAAGCAGGGTAGAGCTCGGGTTTGGGAGCCATAATTGGAAAAGGGATGTTCACTTCCGTGCGCGCTCGCCGCCGTAAATGCTCTAGGTATTTAAAAAAAGGAAAAAGAATATAGAATTGAGCCGGGGTGGCCGAGTCTGGTAAGGCGCAGGCCTGCTAAGTCTGTGGTCCGTTTGGACCTCTTGGGTTCAAATCCCAACCCCGGCGCTTTCCAATAAAGCTGATTTTGAGGGCTTGGATAATTATGGTAATTATGGTAATGATCATTATAGCGAAGTTGAACCTATCGAATCCAATGGGACACAATTAATTGACTCGAGTGAATTTAAAAGATGGCTGAGAATTAACGAAAACAAAAATGCCGATACAGTCTACCACTATGCGAGACTTGTTGAAAATTCTAAAAGTCTGGAAAAATCCTAAGAGAATACATCGAAGGTTTTAAAGAAAAATATCGAAACATATCGCAATCTTTTGAAGGTTTTAAGAGCATATTCAAAATTCTTAGGAGAATCAAATTTCAAAAAAGAAGTCGATAGGTACAAAAGGTCTTTTTCAAAGATTATAGCTCTAAGCAAGATGTGGGAAAAAATTTTAAGAGCCCTGAAAATAAAATAGAAATTACATAGTGTAAAAATGGGGCAAACTTAGGTTATCTAGTTTTGCCCACATTGACCTCAGTCCGGTTAGTATATCGCCATTCATATGAGGCTGTTCCTTTGCCTTGCTTTGTCATGTTTGAGATGATTATCAGCTCTTTTGTACCCTTGAAGCTGAGAGTTAGGTTTACTCCAGTGTGACACATTATGCAGGCTATGGGTTCAGGTTTTGTAGGGACGCTCCCGTGTCCACTTGCATTTATTATAGCCGGGTAAGTTGGATGGCATCCTGAGCGAGAACCACAGAAACCATAGCTTCGGTTGACATAGTGAGCACCTGCCCCATATTCATGGCAATCCTTACAATTAGAATCTGTCTGCGTTTGTTTATGTGGGCCTGCATTGGTAGTTGAACTAGCAGCCTCACTGGCAATGTTTTCGTGACATTGGACACAACCGGGACTTTGGTACCAAGTGTGCGAACCCAGGAATCTTGCTGTCACTGAAGGCAGTGCCAAAACCATACCAACCGCTAGTGATAGTCCTAACAAAATCACTAATGCAGTAACCCAGATAGCTTGTTCTTTTAATATGCTCATCTTTACTAAGCTTCCAAAAATTTTATTTCTTAACTCCCAAAGTTTCAGTAGTTCTAGAGTGTCGGGAGTTTCGGCTGGTTAGAGGTAACAAGTACGATGGTATTTTAAATTAATACAAAATTTCATGCTATAGTCAACAAAAAAATCTAAAAATCAGATTTTTAGCTAAGTCGTTCTATCGGTTGAAATTCCAAAGAGATTTGTTGCAAGTTGCAAGAGAATGAACATCACAAAAAATTACCTCCAAAAAGCGAATGATTTATGAGCAATGCTCAAGGCAAAAACAAAAGGGCTTTGGAATCTGTCTTATTATGTGCTATCATTGTGCAATTTTCTGCAAACGATACATACTTAGTGGCGAAGTTTGGATTTAGATCAGCCAACCAAAAACATAGGACGGCATAAGATAGTTAGCAAGCCAAAACTACTCGCCAGAAGAAGAAGCGGCAAAGCAGCTATCTTGACTTATTACCTTAAAAATAAAGTTAAATATGAAAGCGTTAGGTTAGGCCTAAATAGGCTGAAAAGGTTCAAAGAAAGCTGCCAAACTTAAAATTTTAAGTTTCTCTGTTATGCTCCATATGGTTTAGAGATACAGAAAACTTATTACAAGAGCAAAACTTATCCGAGACAAAAGAAATTAAATCACCTAAGTTTGCCCCATTTTTACACTAGGTTTCAAAATTTAATGTGATTTTTAAATAAGCCTTTCTGCCCTACAAAGCCCTTTTAAAACGAATTCTGAACTAAAAAATCAAAAGAAAAATGTTATAAATCAATATAGTGTAATATTTACACTATGCCTTTTGTAAGGAAAATCAAAACAAAAAGTGGAACATACCTTGTAGAAGTAGAAAACACTTGGCAAAATGGAAAAGTAATTCAAAAGCACATAAGGATGGTCGGAAAGGTTACGGATAAAGGAATTGTTTACAACGAGCTGGAAAGGTCTGAGGTAAAAAAAGTTCTCTCGCATGCAAATGTTCTTGCACTTCACAAAATTGCAAGCGATATCGGAATTGAAGATATTTTAGGAGAAAATTCAAAACAAATTTTAGCTTTAGCATATGCCCACTGCATAGAGCCAAGAAGCATAAATTCAATGAAAATTCTTTTGAGAAAAGCAAACATTGAAGAAATAATTGGAGAAGAAATCACACCAAAAAAACTTAGGGATGCTGTTCAATCAATTGGTGAAAAAGATCTATTCAAAATTGAGATGAAGCTTTTTGAAAGGATTCAAAGTTTTTATTCAGAAATTAATTCAATTGTATACGATGTTACAAGAATTTACTTTTACGGAACTAAGTGCAAGCTAGCAAAGCCTGGCTATAATCCAAGGCACGCCTTTATTCCTCAAATAAACATAAGCCTCGCTGTAACAATGGAGCATTCATTTCCAATTTTTCACGATGTTTTTCCTGGCAATGTATACGACTCAAAGACTTTGCTTAGCTTTTTGGCAAAGCTGAACATGCTTGGGATTAGAAACAAGACGCTAATAATAGACAGAGGATCATACTCTGAAGAAAACGTTGGAAATGCCTTGGAAAGCGGATTTGAAGTAATTGCTGGAGTTCCCTTAAGAGGAGAGATGAAAGAAATTGCGAGAGAATTTAAGGAAAAAATTGCAGATGCAAAAAACAGGCTCAGCCTTAAAACAGTTTCAATCTATGCAAAAGAAATAAGGATTAAAAATAGGAAATTTGTAGTTTGTTTAAATGAAGAAGATAGAACATCAAGGAGGGAAGCAAGGAGGCTTGAAATAGATCAGGCGATTGAAAGGCTGAGCTCTGGCCTTCCAATAAAAGAGGGAATAAAAAAGTATTTGATAAAAACAAAAGAAGGATTTGAAATAAACTACGATAGATTAAGGGAAGCAGAAGAATTCGATGGGATATATCTCATTCTTTCCACAAAAGAAATTTCAAAAGGAGAAATTGTAAAAGCATATTTTGAAAAGGATAAAATAGAAAAGGCTTTTCGCTGCCTGAAAAGCGTGGTGGAAGTTGCTCCTGTAAGGCACAGGATTTGCAGCAATGTTTATGCTCACATTTTCATATGCTATCTTGCTTACCTTCTCCTCTCTCTTTTTGAGTATAAGCTTGAAAAAGCAGGCCTTTCTATAAATGGAAGAAAACTGACTGCAAAGAGAGCACTTGAGGAGCTTGAGACAGTTTATAAGGTAGAGATAGAAGATCCAATTACTAAAAGATCATTTTCAAAAATTATAACCTTAAATAAGTTGCAGGAAAAAATTTTAAGGGCTCTAAAAATTAAATTGCATAGTGTAAAAACAGGGCAAACTTAGGTAAATCAGTATATGCGGGCCCGTGGTCTAGGGGTTATGACACCTCGTTGACACCGAGGAGGTCGCCGGTTCGAATCCGGCAGGGCCCACTTTTGCCGTTATTAAGGCAACCTCGGACACCCAAAATTATAACCATTATAACTATGACACCTTGTTTTGCGAAGAGAGGCTTAAAGAGTTTGTTAAGTGGCTTGAGGTCAACGAAAACAAAGCTCCGATTACCGTTTATAGGTACAAGAACCTCATAATGAAGATAATTAAAAGCAATATTCCAATCCACGAATACATAGAGAATTTCAAAAGAACGCACCATCCAAATGGCTATAAGAACTTGTTGAAGGCATTACGAAATTATGCCAAGTTTCTAAAAAACAAAGAATTTGAAGAATTTGTTAAAGGGTTTAGGTTCCCGAGCGTTCCTTTCCAATACGAGATTTTGCCTTCAAAGGAAGAAATTATCAAATTTTACAACGAGATTAGAGATTCTCAACTAAAAGCAATTTTCCTAATGTTGATTTCGAGCGGATTGAGGATAAACGAGCTTCTTGGCATTAGGGCAAAAGACATCGTTTTCAAAAGGAGAATAATTAACGCTTCTTTAATTCACAATGGCACGACCAAGTTTTCCTATATCGCATTTTTCAACGAAGAAGCCGAAAAATCCTTGAAAGAATACTTGAACGGCATAAAATTGGATGCCGATTCTAGGATTTTCACAGTGAAAGCAAGAAATGTTCAAGAGCTTTTCAATGAAATCTCAAAAAGATTAGGGATTAAAATAACTCCAAAGACCTTGAGAAAGATTTTCACCAACGAGTTAGGGAGAAAGAGGATACCCGATAGGTTCATAGATGCTTTTTGTGGAAGAATACCAAATTCGACCATTGCAAAACATTATAGCGATTTTAGCCCGGAAAACTTGAAACAAATCTACGATGGAGCCGATTTAAAGGTTCTTAGTCGTACGATAGTCGAACACAACGGCGTTGTTTACGGATAATTTGACAAATTTTAGTATACACTTAGTATTCGTTTTTACGAATTTTTCGAAGAAAAAATAGTTATCGCTTTAGTATAGAAATAGAAAATTAAGGTAGATTTTTAAAACCTTGTCTTGTTCACATACTCTTATCGGAAAATTCGAATTTTACTTTGTAATATTTCAATGACAAGTTATCATAAGCCGCCACGGCGGAGTCAAGAAATTTATCAAACTTATTAACTATTATAACACCTCGAACCCGTTGTCCTTGCTGAGCTAAGTTTCTCCTCACCCAACCGATATATCTCGAAATTTGACCAACTACTTTATTCGAACTCC
>JACRDV010000049.1 GCA_024860865.1 Methanobacteriota archaeon
AAGCATTCCAGCATTTGCATGAATAGTTATATTCGGTCTAAGAACATATTTAAAGAGCTGATCAATTGCCATTTCAGCTTCAATGCGATTGGTAACGATAAGCGAACCTGGTTGACAAGCAACGCAACCTCGATAAATTTTTTCAGCTGAAATGCCAGTTATGTGCATTCCAACTCGATCGCCAACTTTTGCTTCAGCTCGGCTTTCCTTAAAAGTCTGAATCGATTTAATTTTACATTCATTTCCAATGGGTTGAATTTGAATTTTGTCTCCTACTCTTATTTCACCGCGCAAAATCGTTCCTGTGATGACAGTACCAATACCTTTAATTTCAAAAGCATGATCAATTGGCATTTTAAAAGGTCCTGCTTGCCTTACAGGAGGCTTAATTTGTTTATAAAGAATTTCCTTAAGCTGAAGAATCCCTTCTCCAGTTTTTGCTGAAATAGGAACAATAGGGGCATTTTCAAAAATAGTTCCAATTAGAACTTTTTTTATTTGAGAGCCGACCTTTTCGGTTTGATCTTTATTGACTAAATCGACCTTATTTAGAGCAACAACTAAATTTTTAATTCCAAAATAATTTAGAATTAAAATATGCTCGCCAGTCTGGACCTCGGGACCTTTTTGTGCATCTATAACTAAGATTGCAGCATCAATAATATCTGCTCCTGCTACTACATTTCTAATTAGATCAGCATGGCCGGGAACATCGACTAATGTAACTATATACTCATTTAAAATAAAACTAGTGAAACCTAAGTCAATCGTTATCCCTCTGCGTTGAGCTTCCGGGTGTTTATCTAAACCTGCAGTTGAGACTATTTCTGTCAATCGTCTTGCAACTTCAGTTTTACCGTGATCTATATGCCCAAAAAGACCAACATTGATAGATGTCAACCCATTATACGTGATTTTTCACCTCGTACATGTCTATGAGCTATCCATCTTTGATCTTTCATTGAAGTTAATTTTTTTCTCTTCTTAATTTATTAAATTAGATTGTAGTTAGCTCATATCTATTATGCCTTTATACATAACTAGATAGATAAAAGAATATAGAAAAAACTATTAACAATTTTAAAACTAACAAACTATTGACGCGATAAGAGAAAAGTTATTCACTATAATTTTAGTCACTCACGACCCAAGAGTCAGTGAGCTAACGGAAAGGATAATTTACCTTCAAGATGGAAGAATTGCAGGAGAAGAAATAAGAAATAAATTATGAAAAATTATTTTTAACGCCGCCACAACATGTTAATTCGATTGCTAAAATGCTGACGCAATAGGTTAATTCGATTGCTTAAACCACGCTGTTTTTGCCTGTTTTTGTTATAAATCCTTTCAATAATTTTTTCTGGCGACTCTCTTAGGTATCCACGAAGCCCAAATCTAATACCGTGTGCTACAAATTTTAGCCCAGCTCTTGCTGCAATATTGATTTGATTCATTTTGGTGTACTCTTTAAGAAGACAGTCCACCCAATAAAGATCATGTTTAAAACAAACTTTTAGTAGTTCCACATGTTCAGGTAGCATCGCCTCTTTTGTAAACGACGATGCTCCATTAAGTCTAGAAGTATCTATCGGCACAAAAAGCAGCGGGACTATAAGGCTCTTATAAGGCTTTAAAGATTCGATCAATTCAACAGTCTTTATTACATCATTACTAGTTTCTCCAGGTAATCCTAAGATTAAAGTTGCGGCTGGCACCCAATGATTATCATGTAACAAAGCAAAGGCCTCTTCAACCACTTTAGGCCAGTCTTCAACGTTAAATGGAAGGACTTTCCCAGGCATATATTTTTCAATAAGTGCAGGGCTACCGGTTTCTACTCCAGTTTGAACGCCTATCCACAATCTATCCTTTGATCCTAAATTCATTAATTCAGATAGTTGAACTAAAAGTTTAAAGTTAGAACATACCGAGGCAAGAGCGATATGGCTGACCGAGATATCAGTTACTCCTGGGAAATTTAGAATTGAGCTAAATAAATCTAAAACTGCTTCAGAGTTAGCTTTAAGCCCTCTAGCTTGATAACGCAGTATATCTTCTGAATGAAGCAAAATTTTGCAACTTTTTCCTTTTTCTACATTTACTTTTACTTCTCTGAGTATTCTCTCCCTAGGCAAACTTCTAAATTTTAACAATGTTGGGCTACAAAACCGGCAGTCACGGCCACACCCTCTTGAAATCTCAATAAACCCGTCTACAGCAGGATTCCTTATCACTGGAATTTCATCAACTTCAGCTACATCTCCATATACTAAACCCGGAAGTGGTTCATTACCAATTGCTTTTTTAAAAAGAGGGCCAACAACCTTTTCGCCCTCTCCAATCACAACAGTATCTATCCCTAATTGCTTTCGAATAGATTCGGACTCAAGTTGCCAAGCCCCTGGTCCACCGACAATTATTTTTGGTCGAAAGCGACGTATTGCTGGATGATTTAAAAGCTCTTTAAATTTAAAGGCCATCTGCGTTTCTCCGCCAAATATATTTGTAAAGGTAGAACTGGCCGGACCTATTCCAAGGGGATCCATCTCTGAAATTCCAACGACTTTAGTATCGCTTCCAACTGCCTCATGCAAGCGCTCTGGATGGGTTACAACCAACTCTTCTTCCTTAAAACCGTAATCTAACAGCGCAGCTTCAATTTTGCGCAAACTATAAGGGGCTAGCAAAGGTTTACCATCCTTTTCAGGAACTGAAGGACAAAATATCCAATAATAAAGCCAGTCTGGGATGTGCCCTCTCGGAAAGCATGCGCTAAACCCTAAAAAAATACCGCCTCGATAGGTGCTCATTAAGGTACGATCTGCAGTTAGTACGATTTTGTAACCGCTATTCATATCCAGCACCTCCTAGCAGGCTAGTTTTATTAGATTGAATGATTTAATAAACAAAGCTAAAAACTAAAATTTTTTACTTATTTGTTTTGTTTATATTTAAAAATTACTAAATTATAAATTATTAAAATAAATTACAACTGTATTGCTTCAGAAAATTTTGATATTGCCGAATAAAAAAAACACATCTCCAAGAGAAGGAATGGATCGCAAAAAAATATCCCAATTGTTTTCGATTCCAACTTGCTAAAACTAAGAGGGGAAATCAGTAATATTACTTAAAGCCATCGAAAAAAAGAGATTTTGTTAGCCAAATTTCCTACTCTACAATTTTTTTGTTTGTAAGCAATGCAGAAAATTATTATAGCCCCTCAAGTAGCACAAATATCAACGATAGTAAGAGAAATTCTAAAATGAAAGAGATATTAAAAGAGATATTGAAAGCTTATAAAAAGCGTGTTTTATTTACTGTACACGCATTAAATCAAATGAACTTAATTGAAAGAATGATATCAAAAGATGAAGTCTATGAGGTTATTGAAAAAGGGGAAGTGATAGAAGATTATCCAGATGATCCGAGAGGCCATAGTTGTTTATTAGGAGGAAAAACTAAAAATGAAAGATGGGTTCATGTATTATTGCCCCAAAGGATGAATACCTAGCAATAATTACCGCATATTTACCGGACCCAGAGGAATGGGAAGTAGATATGAAAACAAGGAGGAGGAAAAAATGAAATGCCATTATTGTGGAGGAAAAATGGCCAAAGGAAAGACGACTTATAGCATAAATAAGAAAGGATATCACTTGCTTGTAGACGATATCCCAGCCTGGATTTGCTCCCAATGTAAGGAGATATACTTTGAAGGAGATGCTGTAGATATAATTCAGAATGTTATTAAAAATATAGATGTAGGAGTAGCAAAATTAAAAGAGGAAATAACAGCTTAATGTCAAAATCTTTAATTACCCGCCGTGGAGAAGATGTAGTTGGTATGAAAAAAGATTGAATTGATTGTGGCCTATTTAGCTTCAATCTGCTTTAAAATGGCTGATTTAGTCCTTCAATTTTTTTCATTTTTCTTCTAATGGCGCAGCCAATGTTTTGTTTATTGTAATCCTTTAGTAAGGCTTATTACCTGCCATTCCAATGTCAAATTGTTTAGTGCACCACTAAATTAGTCGCTCCCACTATAAATGGGGTGACCTACTAACTTTCCTTGTACTTTATATTACAATAAAAAATAAATAATTTTCAAATTTTCAAAATTCTTGTAAGTGCCTACAAAAATCGAAGCCTTATAGCCTGCAGGTTGCAAATTTCTAAAATATTGCTTTATTGTTAATTAATTCTAGATTTTTTTCTGATGGTGTTTCCTACATTTTAAAACTAAGCTTGCACCTAAAAATGGCGGGTGGACTTTATTTTCAAGGTGTTTAAAATAAAATAAAAGTGATTTATTTAACCACGAGTTTGCAATGTCCTTTTGAGAGTAATTCTTATGCAGCAACCCGACTTTAATTCCCATTAAAACTAAAGCTCCTACACTATTCCAGTATCTCACCATCTGAATTAAAAAACCAGCTTTTATTAGTTTGTTTATTATTTCCTTTTTAGTGTATCGACGCTCATGTCCCACTAGATCATCATGTTCCGTCCATAGCCTAGGTAATGCAGGCACAGTCACTATCAAAACTCCATCACTTTTTAATGCCCGATAGGATTCGCTGAGTACAAAGTTATCATCTTTAGTATGTTCAAGCACATCTGAGAGTATAATACAATCAAAAGGTGTAAAAAAATTCCACGGTCTTTCAGCATCTAAATTCACAAAATTGATTTCATTAGATCCTCCATTATTTAACAACGAATTGCTAATATCCATAACATCTGCAGCTGTTACTTTGCATCCTTTTTTTGCAAGAGCTACCGCTAAAGAGCCGGTACCGCATCCCATATCTAGCACAGTCTTTCCTTCAATTAGGCTGAGAATTAATTCTTGTTTGGCTGATATCCAAAAGTAACTGAGATTTTCTAACTCTTGCAGTTCTTTAAGAGTTGTTAAGTTTTCTTTTAAAATACTCTCCATGAAATATTGTAAAAATTACAGACAATATAAATTTTTTGGGTTAAAACTAGCAAAGTATAAAATCAAGAGAAAATTTCCTAAAAACTCACTCTAAAGACCTCTTATTCAATATTCCATAAAAATTACCAATATCTCTCGAATGTCGGAACATAGTTTCTATAAACTTCGGGATGAGTTATTGTTCCGAAAAGCATATACTAACAAAAGAAATAGAAAACTCAAATAAGTAAAATTTTTTGGTTAATAAAAGTCGAAACAAATCATTGAGGGCACCGTTTGCGAAAACATAATATTACGCTTGAAGTGAGCAACTTAACCAAGAAATATAATGATTTTATAGCCATCGATCATGTGAATTTTACGGTTTTTAATGGCGAATTTTTAGGTTTATTAGGTCCCAACGGTGCTGGAAAAACCACATTGGTAAAGATCATTTCAGCAGCAATCAAACCATCAGAAGGCATAATCACAATTAACGGTCATAAAATCCATGAAGAACCTGGAGAAGTTAAAAAATCAATAGGTGTTGTGTCTCATAATTCTTATTTATATGAAGAACTAACTGCTTATGAAAATCTCGAATTCTTTGGCAAAATTTACGGCATCCCAAGCAAAGAATTGGATGAGCACATTAAATGGGCTCTCGAAAGTGTAAACTTGCAACATCGCTCTCATGATGCAGTATCTACTTTTTCCCGCGGAATGAAACAAAGGTTATCAATTGCAAGAGCAATGATACATCATCCTAAACTGTTAATTCTCGATGAACCTACTGTTGGTTTAGATCTTCAGAGCAAAAACATATTTTATGATTTAATCAAAGAAATCAACAAATCTGGGAGCACTATCTTTCTAACCACCCACTATATACTTGAAGCCGAAACTCTTTGTGATAGAATAATTATCCTCTCAAGGGGAAAAGTTGTACTTGAAGGTAAAGTCACTTCTATTAAAGAGCAATATCCCAATATGACATTTGAAGACATATATCTTGAAGTTACAAAATCAGGAGCAAAGCTGTAGTTGATAAATGAAATTTTAATCGTTGCATCAAAAGATTTACGAGTGGAATTTAGATCTAAAAGCACAATCAATTCAATGGTATTATTTGCGATGATAACCATCATAATATTTAGCTTTGGTTTGGGTCCATTTCCACCTTATATTGGAGAAGTAGGCCCAGGTTTATTATGGTTAGTGTTTCTATTTACAGGCATGTTAGGATTTGCTAGAACATTTGTTCATGAAAAAGAAATGGGAACATTTGAAGGGCTTAAAATCTCCCCCTTAAGCACTCTTTCAATTCTCATTGGAAAAGCTATCTTTAATTTTACATTAATGTTGATAGTAGAAATTTTAGCATTCCCGCTCTTTCTTGTAATGACCGGTTATAATGTAAAAGGAAGCTTAGTATTAGCATTTTTTTTAATTGTACTCGGCACTATAGGTTTTGTTATCATCGGGTCTATGATGTCTGCGCTTATAATCAACGCTAGAACTCGAGAAATGCTTCTACCAATTATTACATTTCCGTTGGCAGTTCCACTAGTTATTGCTGCAACACTATCGCTCAAAAAAGTTTTAGCAGATGGTTCAGGCTTTAGTGAAGTTTTTGTAGAAGTTGAGTTTATGTTTATATACATTGTGATAATGAGTATAGTATCTATGCTAACGTTTGATTACGCTGTTGAAGAGTGATTTCTGCAAGAACAATGGGTGATATAGTGAAACTCGAAAGAAAATATGCGTTCCTACTACTTTGCGCTTTGTATGTAATAATTCTAATTGGCATGTATGAAGCACTAATAGTTTTAGGGCCACTTAGCCCAGAATCCTTGAGGTGGATAGGAGACCCAATGGAGCAAGGTTACAGGATATTTTTTTTCTCAATGCCAAATGCTGCTGTGGTTTATCTTGCATTTTTTGTTATACTAATAGCTAGCATAATGTATCTAAGAGATAGACAAATTAGGTGGGATTTAATAGCATCGGGCTCTGCCAAACTCGGTTTAGTGTTTTGCACAATTCTCTTAATCACAGGGTCAATATTTTCTAACCTAGCATGGGGTGCATATTGGAACTGGGATCCTCAACAAACAGCGGCACTTGTGCTTTGGTTTATACTCGCTGGCTACCTTTCTTTACGCTCAGCTATTGAAGACGACGAGGCGAGAGCAAGACTTTCAGCCATATTTGGCATATTTGGATTTTTAGGTGTTCCCTTAAGCTATGTTTCTGCGGTGATTTGGTCATCTATCCATCCACGATTTGCGACTGGTTTCAGCTTAGATCCCTTAGGTAAATTAGTTACAATAATCATAGTACTTGGCCTTCTCATACTTTTTGCTTACTTACTTTGGCTCGAAGTTAGCGCCAAAAAACTAGAAAAGGAGTACCAAAGGCTACTGTCTAAAGCTAAGAGAGAGGAGTAAGTATTTGTTAAGTTAGAATATAACAATTTTCACGATAAAAAACGAATTTTGGAAAAGTTATTTAAATCATATAAAAAATAATAGTTTTCTATGCCTGAGTTTGAGAGCATTCTAGCAGTAGCAATAATACTGTGGTCTGGTTTAATATTATATGCGATATATTTGGACTCAAGAGTTAGAGATTTGGCCAAAAAAATATCGAATTTGGAAAAAATGTTTGAGAAATGAAGTCAGTGACAATTATGGTTAAGATGAGTAAAAACTTAAAAATTGGAATTGGTATTTTGTTAATTGCAGTGTGCATTGCAATTGGATATAGCACTGTCTTCAAATTTTTTAATCCATACCATTTTGTCAGCAACTTAACTGCAAATCCAGATCAATATATGAACAAACAAGTGCAAGTAATAGGGGTTGTAGTTCCGGGCACTATTGAACTGGCTTCTGGTACCTTGAAATTTGATATCACAGATGGTAACTCAAGAATAAAAGTTGCATATGGCGGATCTCCTGTTCCAATAAGAGAGAGTATAAATGTTGTTGTTATTGGATCACTTATATCCCCAACTCAATTTCAAGCTACAAAAATTCTAACCCAATGTCCATCAAAGTATGAACAAACATTAAGCGCTGCTAATAAGACTTAAACAGGCAACCACATGCTACTTTTTTAAATTTTAGGATTTGATAAGAATGACATTAGGGTCTATACTATTAATAATAAGCTGGCTTGCTGGTTTTGCATCGTTAGCTTTGCTATTTCTGCTAGATTTGCGTTTTAATGAATACTTGAAAGATAAAACAATAAATTATATGATTGAAAGTTTAAAAAATAAATATACAATTTCAATTCGCGCATACACTTTGTTATTAACATCATGTTCTATTCTTCTTTTCAACGCATTTTTATACTCAGATTTTTCACTTGCGTATGTATTTGAATACAGCAGCTCAGAACTTTTATGGTTTTATAAAATTTCAGCATTCTGGGCAGGAACATCTGGCTCTCTTTTATTATGGGCATGGTTGATTTCTCTATTCATTTGGTGGTGGAGTGAAAAAGTAGACTTTAATTCCCAATTTGTTAGAAGAACTACAATTTTTTCAATAATAATTGGATTATTTTTCTTAACAATAACGCTGGTTGATTCGCCCTTTAGATCAATCACAGGCTCGGTCCTAGAAAATCTCTGGCGTGCCGGAGTTGATGGGATGGGGCTAAACCCTTTGCTTCGTGACCCCTGGATGGTTATTCACCCTCCAATTTTATTCGTTGGATATGCTGCGATAACGCTACCTGCTGCTGCGGCTATTGCGTATCTAATTAATCCCGATGAAAGTTGGGAAAAACTTACGCGGCAATGGTCTAGAATTGCTTGGATATTCTTGATGGCTGGCATTGCTATTGGCGGATTTTGGTCGTATAAGGTATTAGGGTGGGGTGGATTCTGGGCCTGGGATCCAGTTGAAACTACTTCATTCATCCCATGGCTTACGATGACGGCATTTTTACACGGAACGGTTCAATACCGCAAGAATAGAAAGTTTAATTTCATAACTCCGCTTTTAGGAATCGTATCACTTCTATTAGTTGTATATGCTACGTTTGTTACTAGAAGTGGAATTCATGAATCCTTCCATTCTTTTGGCGAAAGTGCTACATCACCATTTTTCTTGATATTTATAGCAGCTGTAATTATTGCAACAATAGCGTCTGCTATCCGATTTATAAGCAAACAAATAAAATTGACTGGCGAAGAAAGTATTTCGCTACTCTCTAAACAAAATTTAATTTTACTTACAATTATCGCATTTGTTATGTTAACATTCATATCTTTATGGGGAACAACCTATCCAGTAATTTATGAGATCTTAACAGGCATGAAAATTTCAATTGAAAAATCATTTTTTAACTTTTGGAGCCTTCCATTCACTATTATATTGTTTTTAACTATGTGGGCATGCATGTTATTTGGTTTCCTTAAAGAAGGTCTATTAGTAAAAACTTTAATGTTGTTAATTGCGGCCACAGTAGGTTCTATACTTATCAAACCTACTGAAAATTTCTATGCTAATGCCTTGTTACCCTCAGCATTTCTAGTAATTGGCGGGGTTATATTTGGGCTATTAAAAATTATTAAAACTCCAAGAAGTTTTGCTAGATCTATTAAATTAATCTCTCCTTATGTGATTCATTTAGGAGTTGCATTTATAATAATTGGTATTGTGGTGAGCACGGCATTTCAAAAAGAGATTTTTGAGAAATTTAACATCGGCGAAAATAAAGAAATCGGTCGAGAATACGGTCTGAGTGTAACTAATATTAGCGCGTATGTTAATTGGCAAGATTTTACTTGGGCACAAAAAACTGATTTATTTTTAAATAAAAACGGTGTTAGAGTTGGAGAAGGTAACCCATTAATCTATTATAATTTAAGACCAATGCTGTGGGGGGGCGAGTCAGAGGGTCCCTTCGCAAAAGTATACATCCATCGCACTCTGCTCTTCGATATTTACGTAGCTTTCGAAGGTGTAGGCTCAGAAGAGGAAATTGAACAAGGTATCCCGTTGAGAATTAAAATGTTTCCACTAGTTAATTTTCTATGGTTTGGGGTCATACTTGTATCATTAGGTGGAGCGCTGTTGATAATTTCAGAGCCAAAAAAGTAAACAACCCTAATTCCTAAAACCAACTCTACCAATATCATGGTTCCTATGAAAAAGTATTTGTGGAAATTTAGTTTATTATGCTAACTTTTATGAGCAAGCAAAATTTCAGAGTCAAGCAAAATAAAGAAATTAATAGGCATCCTTCAAAAATGTTAAATTTTAACTTTTAGCACTTACTTTTTTCGGCTGGTACATACAATAAGGTTCTTCGGCTAGATAATCGTTATAGCGCGAATAGGCTCTTGCCCTGCAACCACCGCAAATATTTTTAAATTCACAATATCCACATTTTCCCTCTAGCTTGCTGGTATCTCTAAGATCGGTAAAAAGTTTGGAATTTAACCATATTTCCTTAAATGTCAAATCTCTAACGTTGCCAGCTTTAACTGGTAAATAACCGCAGGGATAAACATCGCCTACGTATGAAACAAAACAAAAGCCAGTTCCAGCAAGACAACCCTTAGTCATTGCGTGCATGCCTTCTCTTTGTAACTTAAGAGTTGTCCCTTCGGCTTTAGCTCTTTGGAGCATTATTCTAAAATAATGTGGAGCACATGTTACTTTAACATGCATGTTAACTTTTTTCTGCACATCGTATAGCCAATTCAATGCGCGCTCATATTCTTCAGGAGGTAGCTCTTTTTCTTCAATTAACTTTCCACGTCCCGTTGGCACGAGAAAGAAAACATGCCATGCGTCTACTCCAAGTTTAATTACTAAGTCTAAAATTTTTTCAATTTCCTCAATGTTTTGTTTCGTGACAGTAGTATTAACCTGAAGACTTATACCCGCTTGTCTACAAGCTTCAATCCCTTTTAAAGTGCTTTCAAATGCACCAGGAACCTTTCTAAAATTATCATGAGACTGGGGTGAGGCTCCATCTAAACTAGCAGTGACGCGCTTTATTCCAGCTTCCTTTAATTTTTTAGCAATTTCAGGTGTGATAAGTGTTGCATTTGTACCCAGTACTACTCTTAATCCTTTTTTCGTGCCATATTCTGTTAATTCAAAAATGTCTTTTCTAAATAATGGCTCGCCACCAGTCATAATTAATATAGGCTTACTGAAGCTTGCTATGTTATCGATCAATTGCTTAGCTTCTTGTGTAGTTAACTCATTTGGATCGGGTTCTGTTATTGCTGAAGCTCTGCAATGAATGCAGGCCAAGTTGCATGCGCGAGTAAGCTCCCATGCAATTAGTCTAGGCAGATATTCCATTTAAAAAACCTTATGATGTTCTTTTAATAATTTTTTAGCTTTACCTACAAATAATGTTTTAGCTTGTTCTATTTTCATTGTCTTAGATAATGCGGTTTGTATAATTTCTCTCCTTAGTTTGCTCAACTTTTGACCTAATTCTTTCGATTTGTATTTTTTCATCAATTCACTCATGACTCTTCTAGTCATAACATCAATCTTCTCAGCACGAGTTATTTTTGGTCTCAGTTTTCTCTTTTTGATTTCACAAACTTTTTCGCCTTTTTCCCTTTTGAATAGCTCAACAAAAGCTGAAGCAATTAAGGTTCCTGCTTTTCCCGGATCAGTTGAACCCGAATCAATAATAAGATTAGGTCTATCCCATCTATATTTGCCAGGTATGTCAAATTTACGAGAAATATCGCTAATTACTTCAGGCGGAATTGGTTCGCCTCTTTGTTTGTTTCTTTTAAGAGCAATTTCAGTTGAACATTGAATGAAGACAATTTTATAGGGAACTCTCAATTTTTGAGCGATTCTGATCAAATCACGCCTCATGGTCGTGTAATAATTAGTATCATCGCAGATTGCGACATACCCTGCTTTTAATGCGAGCTTTATGAGTTCTTTCATAGTATTGCGGATAAATGGTTCGTGGATGGGATTGAATTTTTCAGTATCAGCTGGTATCATCTCTCTTATATTGTCTGTTCCAACAACTAAGGCCGGCATTTTATGCTGTAGCTCTAACTTTTTGGCAGCTGAATAGGCTATCTCACTTTTGCCTGCCCCCGGAATTCCGCAAAAGATAATAAGCAATGTGCTCACTCGATATTGAGAATTAACTTAACTTTAATTTCATAAATTTAATTTCAAGTTCTGCCAATTCTTTCTGTTTAATTTCTAACGCCTTTTCTAATTCTTCTCTAGCAATTATACCGCTTCGGAAATCTCTCACTAATTTAGTTACTTCATCTCTCTTAACTTTAATTTGTGCTTTTAAGCTTTCAAATTCCTCATCTTTCCCAATACCTTTCTTTGAAGCTTCTCCCTTTCTCTCTTTAAGATTTTTGATATACTCTTTTAATTGCTTTTCAATTTCTTCTTTAGACATTTTTAATTCCAGACTAAAATCGATTGGTCAATGAGATAACCATGTGCCTAGTTATGGGCACAATAATTAGGCAAATATTCCTACTATAGAACCTTCACTACATTGGAGTTAAGCGCAACACCTAAATTAGTTGCAACTGGATTACATTTTGCTTTTAAAATAAAAACAATCTTTTGTTGCAATGAACTATCTCCTAAAGACTCATAATTGCCCATACCTTTACAAATTACTAAGTCAGACGACTTAAGCTTTTGAATGAATTCAGTTGAACACTCTTCGAGAATGGTTCCAATTGTATTAGTTCCGGTGGTAATTAGCTCATCTATAACTTCTGTAATACCGGCTATTTGAGCGTCCTCAATTGTAGCATCATTCAAAATTGGATCTCCTTTCACTGCACCAATTACCCTAACTTTAAATTGGCGTTTAATCTGCTCGATTAGTAAACGATCAAATACTATCTCAGCTGCATTATCAAAAACATAAAATATATTTTTAGATTTATTGAGAAGATCTAACATAACTTCAGTTTCATCAATTGCAAACTTTTCATTCAAAGCTTTTTCAAACTCGCTTTCAATATTATAATCCTTCCCTACTGCAAAATCCACAGAGTTGCCCGCTAATGCAGCTTTTAAAGCTACTTGAAATGGAGCCGAACTACTACTGATTATTTCCTGAATATCAGGAAGCAATTCTAAAGCCTTTAGGTTGCTGATGTGCTTTTCCTCGCGATAAGGGTCTGGATTATCTAGAGCTTGGCTAACAAATCGATGAATTGTTGTTCCTAATTCGGCTGGCACCCCGTTAAGATCAAAAAGATAGTTTAGTTCAAATAACGCTTTTTCAAATACCTTTAGCTGAAGGCTTTTGTCAGATGTTGCATAATTTGCAACCCTAATCACTTGGCGCAACAAGCATGGTAAACACTCATACATAGCTTTCATACATATCAATTATTTAGTAGGCCCTATTTAGTTTTTAAATAAGCTCTTAAAATGTTCCTATATCACTTATTTATTAGTAGTTTTATGATTCGTAAAAAATATCTACCACTTGACTATGCTTGAGTCCAATTTTTAATTGGAATAGCTTTAGCAATATTCATAATTGGTGCAGTTACCTGGTTCAATAGAGAAATATGAATACCATACTGCTCAGTTAGCCAACTCAGGATGCAGTATTCCATTTTTTTCGCTAAGGTATCTCTTTGAAAACCGGAAGTTCTGGGGGATTAGTAGAGAGTATCAAAATTATGAGTAAAAAAATTGCGAGGATTTTTCTTTTGTTGTCGATTTTACTTGCATCATTCAGAGGGCGCGGATGTTCATACCAAGAAAGCCAAAATACCAATAAAGCCATTATCCACCATCCAGTCATAAAAAGCCAAAAAATAACAGGAAAAGTGAGCCACTTATGCGATTTTGGTCTAAATATAGCTCTAGCAACATGACCGCCATCGAGTTGACCAGCTGGCATTAAATTAAGCATAGTAACAATTAACCCTGCCCAACCAGCAAAAGCAAGGGGATGCAAGTACAAAACTTGCCCTTCTGCTGGACCAAATCCCATTATTTTTGCTAACAACATCATCAATACAGGTATAGGAATACGTATGGCTTCTGCTATAGGTTCTCCAATTATTGACATTTTAAGACCAATTATCACTATGGGCAAAGTTACTAACAATCCAGCAATTGGCCCAGCAGCTCCTATATCAAATAGAGCCTTTCTGCTTGGTATTGGCGAGCGCATACTGATAACAGCTCCAAATGTTCCTAGCGGAAATGGTAGTGGAGGAGCTGGAACAAAAAAGGGCAGAGTTGCTTTAACACCGTATTTTCTAGCCATGATTGTATGCCCTAGTTCATGAAAACCAATTATTGCCATTAATCCAAAGGCAAAGAGCAATGCATTCTCAAATTGAGGGGCCCATCTTTCCGAGAGAATATAGCCAGCAACAAAAGTAGTTCCGAGCGTAACTATCAACAAACCAAGATTTATCAAGGGGCTTCTCATTTTTGGCTCAACTTTGGGCCTAGGAAGGACAGCAACTAGAAGTTTCCCATTTTCCTCGGCAATCATCGGCAAATATCCGAGATTCGTAAATTTGAGCTTAAGGCGTTCAAACGATTGCTCAATATCATAGCGAGGCTGAACTCTAAACAAAACGGCATTATTTTCTATCTTTTTAGAAGCTATTACAAACTCTGCATTTACTGATTGTTCTATTTGTTCAAGCACAACGAACTCAGGAGCTTTGGTTACGTCACCAGTAAATTCGTAGATACCGGTTATCACTAAGTCGCTCTTGCAGAGAGGACATGCGTTTGGTAGTGTTTTTCCAACATAATCACCAACACCAAATGGTTGGAGTTTAGAATATTTACAAGAGATGCACTTGATCTCACTGGCTGTTTGTGTCTTTTCTTGTTTCTCTTTTGTGCCCAAACTATTCACCTATTTCTACTGTTCCCTCGGTAGCATTCACCCTCACAAAATTATTTGTTTTAATTACTTCAACTGGATTTTGGTCAAGCTTATCTATTAATGGAATGTTTGATATAATTGCTCCAATTGCAACTATTGGTTCAGCTTCATAATTAATTATTGCTTTAGGAGCGGTTCCAATTTTTTTCATTTGAAATAGGACATATGAACCTACAGTTGATCCTTTGCCGAATGGGAACACTATGATTTTGTTTGTTATATTTTTGTTTTTAAGCTCATGCGTTCTTTCTATTATTGTCCCCGTTTTGGGGTCGACACTTCCTAGAAACGAGATTGGCTTTGATGTAACCAGCGCATGGCCTTCAGCAGTTCCCTTTGAAATACATCTGCCTCTAAGAATAACTTTCATTTGAATCCCCCGTTTAATGCTACTTGAAGGCAATTAGATGTTGATACGAATGCCACGTCGGTTTTGCAAAGAGAAGGTGCATAGTGAGCAGCTTTTGCTGAATTTGTAACTATATTTTTGATTCCTAACTCTTCCACAGGTGAAACAATCATACAGGTATCACAAAGGACTTTTCCGCCAGCTTTTTCGATGACCTCAACCTCATATTTTGCTTTTTCTTTTATAGCTCTTGAAGTGCAAACCCAAAGTTGAGTTTTCACGCGCTTTCCCCTCAGTTCATTTGCAATAGCACTTAGTTCTTTTGCCGAGCAGTGAGGACAACCAATTGCTACTAAATCAATATTCTTTGGTCTAGAAGAAGTTAATTTTTCGTATGTTTTATCTATTTCAGCTTTACTAACTGTAACTCGCTCGATTTGTTTCTCTTTAAAGATTTTTTTCTCTAATTTAGCTTCCGGTGTTTCACCGAGTACATGGTAAAGCGCAATAGCTCCCCCGGCTGCAAGTGCAGCGCCTAATGCTTTAT
>JACRDV010000051.1 GCA_024860865.1 Methanobacteriota archaeon
AATTCTAGTTTTAACGAAGTTTCTCTCTGCCCTTCTTATTTTTTTGAGCCTGCTTCTTGCCCTGCAATTGTTTTTAGACTGAAGTTTAGATCTTCTGAGCTCGAAAAGAATTCTTTTGTGCTTTACATCCCTTCCAAAATAGAGCTGCTTCAAAACTTTGTTTTTAGCTGGGTCAAAAACTGTTGCTGCAGCAAGGCTCGCAGAGCCAACATCTATTCCAACAACAGTTTCTCCTATAGAGACCTCAAAATTTTTTTGAATGACTGCTTTGATTTTGTTTTTAACCAAAAGAAAGCTTTTGAAATTCCAGTTATCTCTGAGCAAATCTTGAAACCTATGGTAGTTCCTGTTTTGCTTAATTGGAATAGCAATCCTTTTTCCAATTGTTCTGAGCAATATTACTGGATTTCCCCTTTCAGTTTTAGCAAGCTTGAAAAGCCTAGTATCGAAAGTAACTGGGATATTTTTTGGCATTCCATTCATTCTACTGTTCCAAGCAAACCTCCTTGCCTGCTCCACGAGCTGGCTCGGGAGATTTGTTTTCTCTCTAACAATTTTGTAAGTAAGGTAGTGGAGCTCAGTTGAAGTTTTTGGGTGTAGATTATTGATTGCATCAAAACAAATTCTAAAGGCCTCTGAATACTCAAAAGAAAGATTAGCTAAGGCTGTCTCTTTGATATTTGTTAATGGCAGTGTATCTAGTTCAATGGCTCTAAAAGAGGTCTTCATGCAATTATATGCTACTTTCCAAATATATAAGTTGACAGAGGTGGCCGAAAGTATTCTTTAAAAGCTTCCGAACTTCCTCCCACTGCTGAAGCAATGGGTATCCTTTCGGGGTTATCTATGAAGGCTCTTGTAAATTTCCTAAAGAAATCAGTTGATGGTGGAAAAATATTGCTACTTTGCCATCATAATGCTGATTTAGACGCGGTTGGCAGCGCAATTGCCCTATCTGAGGTTTTTAAAGAAAAATTTCCAAAGGCACAAGTAAAAATTGGAGTTGCGGAAAGCGTGAGCAAAGCAGGTTCAAAACTGCTGGCTGAACTTGGACATGAAGCAGCAATTAATCCTAATCCAACTGATTTTGATATCATCATAACGCTTGATATTTCGACTCCGAGCCAAGTCTCTCCCATTCAACTCCCCTTGGATAAACCGATCGTTGTGATTGACCATCATTACAGCAATCAAAAATTGGAACAATTTACGAAATATTCGCTTACAGATGAGAAAGCCGCGGCCACAGGGGAGCTCGTTTATCGGCTTTTAACTGAACTAAAAGCTAAAATAACTGAAAAAATTGGATCAGCATTAATAGCTAGCATTATCACAGATAGCGCTCATTTGAGAACCGCTTCTCCAATTACATTTAGGATTATCGCAGAGATTCTTGAGAAAACAAAGATTAATTTCCATTCTGTACTGGCTTTGTTAGAAGAGCCACTTGATTTGTCTAAAAAAATTGCCCACTTAAAGGCTGCTCAAAGGTTAAAAATTCATAGAATAAATGATTGGGTTGTAGTTACTTCAACTGTTAGTTCGCACGAAGCTTCAGCATCAAGAGGATTATTGCAACTTGGAGCAGATGTAACGCTAGTTGCTGCTACAAAAGAAGACCAAGTTAGAATAAGTGGAAGAGCACGACCTGAGATTATCCAAAAAACTGGCTTTCATTTGGCTCGAGATGTGATGATTAAAATCGGAGAAACAATTGGTGGGACTGGCGGGGGCCACAATGCTGCTGCCGCAGCCAATGGCCCTTTAGTCGAGAAAACTGAAAATGCACTGAAAGAGGCTGTCAAATTAATACGCGAGTATTTGAGAATTCATCCTACTAAAGCATAGCCTGCAACAAGATAAAAATTTCTTCATCAGTTTTCACGGTAAAAGGTTTGAAAAATTTAGTATATTAATATTTAATACACTACACTTAGACCTGGGAGCAACTAATATGGCGATAAGAAGTGAATTCAAAAATTTGATTAGAAATATAGAGCATGCTAT
>JACRDV010000054.1 GCA_024860865.1 Methanobacteriota archaeon
TAAATGAAGATTTAAGCGATTATATCTGCAAATTTGCTTATGGAAAAGAGCAGGCAACATTTGTTTGTGAAAGTACACTTGTTCCAGGGAAAGTAATAGAAAGTGGTTTAGGGCATCCTGCCTTTACTAAAGTACTCGAAGAATATCTAAGAAGTAAGGGAGCAAAAATAATAATTTTAACTGAAGAAGAAAAGACTTAATTTTAGCAAAATTTACATTTCTTTAACCATGTTAAACAATTTATTAAAGAGAGACCAACATGGCCAATAAAAAAGATAACCAAACTAGAAATCTCAAAATAAATGAAGATTTAAGCGATTATATCTGCAAATTTGCTTATGGAAAAGAGCAGGCAACATTTGTTTGTGAAAGTACACTTGTTCCGGGGAAAGTTATAGATAGCAACTTAGGTCAACCTACTTTTGTTAAAGTTATCGAAGAAGATTTAAGAAAAAGAGGCGCAAAGATAGTCATTCTAACTGAAAAAGAAAAGGCCTAAGTTTACCATTTACCACATCTTAAACTGTATTATAAATTCTAAATAATGATAATTATTTATCCTTCAAGTATTATTTTTTCTTGGTGTGAATTTGCGCACGGCTAGTGTTGAAAGAAAAACTAAAGAAACTGAAATTAAAATTAATCTCCATTTAGATGGGCAAGGTAAAACTCAAATTAAAACCGGAGTTAATTTTTTAGATCACATGTTAGAGTCTTTTGCTAAACATGGAATTTTTGACTTAAATGTCGAGGCCAAAGAAGTAACCAGCCAACATCACTTAGTTGAGGATATAGCAATAGCCTTTGGGCAAGCCTTTGATAAAGCGCTTGGCGATCGATCTGACATAAATCGATTTGGGCATGCTATTATTCCGATGGATGACGCGTTAGTTGTGCTTGCAGTAGATATAGGTGGCAGGAGTCATGTGATATACGATGTACCTTTAGAGAGTGAAAAAATTGATGACTTAGAAGCTAATTTAGTTTCTCACTTTATTGAATCATTTGCAGCACAAATTAAAGCAAACATTCATGTTAGCCTAATCTATGGCGAGAAAGACCACCACATAGTTGAAGCATTGTTCAAAGCGCTTGGCCAAGCTCTTGAAATGGCAACTAGGATTAATCCACGAAAAAAAGGAATTCCAAGCACAAAAGAGATAATCTAATTTTTCATTGTGCTCTTTCTAATTTTTCACGCATTTTTCTGATTGAAGTTTCGTCAACTTTATTAAATAATATTGTCGGCTCCATTATTTTATGTCCCGAAGGAATTTGATTTAGCGCTTCTTCCCAGGTTTGCTCATGAATACTTCCAGGTTGATTTAATAGGCTCCATATTTTTTCCGCTGTAAATGGAAGAAAGGGCTCTAACAAAATAGCAAGTGCCTTAGTTATTTGTATAGAAACGAAAAGAGCATTAGCCGCTATCTCCGGGTTAGTTTTGATAGTTTTCCACGGTTCTTTATCATTTATGTATTTATTCCCAACTCGCGCTATTTCAAGCACGGTTGAAAGTGCAGCCTGAAGTTTAAATTTTTCTATGTTAGATGCAACTTCCTTTTGTTTAGTTTTAATTAACTCTAAGACTTGTCTATCATAATCATCAAATTCACTTGGTTTAGGCACGGTTGCATTAAAATAGCGGTAGATAAACACTAGCGTTCTGTGCAGGAAATTTCCTATTGTATCATTTAAATCTGAATTTACTTTTTCAATAAATGTTTGCCATGTAAAACTAGCATCTTTAGTTTCTGGTCTAATAGAAATCAAAACATATCTCCAATAATCAGTTGGAAACATATCTAATGCTTCATCAATCCAGACCCCAATTCTCCGGCTTTTTGAGAATTTTTGTCCTTGAATCATTAAGAATTCAGTAGAATTTACAGCCCAAGGCAAAACATAGCCTTTTTTAGCAGCCATCAATAAAGCAGGGAATATCAGGGTATGGAATGGTATGTTATCCTTCGCTATGAAATATAGCGTTCTAGTTGAGCTATCTAACCAACGTTCTTTCCACTTGTCCAACCTACCTTTATTTTGGAAATACTCCACAGTCGCTGAAATGTACCCCAACACAGCTTCCATCCAAACATAAATGGTTTTGTCTTCAGCACCTGGAAATGGTGCAGGGATACCCCACGCACTATCGCGAGTTAGTGAGCGCGGCCTTAATCCCTCTTTTATCAAGTTTAAGCTGAAATTTATTGCATTTTCAGATAAGTTCTCATTTTGAACAATATAGTTGTATAATTCTTCAGAAAATTTAGGCAAATCAAAGTACCAATGTTTTGTTACTTTCGGTATAGGTGTAGTTCGACAGATTACACAATATGGAGTTATTAATTTGACAGCTTCTAAAAGACGCCCGCATTCATCACATTGATCCCCGCGCGCTTCTTCATATCCACAATGTGGGCACTTACCTTCTACAAATCTATCCGGTAAAAATCGATTGCATTTTGGGCAGAAAAATAACTCAGTATCTTCAGTGAATATATATCCATTTTTTTGGACTTCTAGATAAAATTCTCGTACAAACTTCTTATGAATTTCATTTTCTGTGCGAGTATAATTGTCGAAGGATATTCCCCATTTTTGAATAAGTTCTTTGACTTTTTTGTGATTCTTATCTGTCAGTGCTTTAGGGTCCATTCCTTGTCTTACAGCTTCAACTTCAATAGGGGTTCCGTGTTCATCCGACCCGCTTACGAATACTATGTCTTCCCCTTTTAACCGCAAGTACCTCGCAACTATATCTGCTGATAACATCGAACCAATCATAGTTCCTAGGTGTGGCATATAGTTAATATACGGCCAAGCCGCTGTGACTACCCATTTTACCATTTTCTCACTTTTCTGTTTTTAGTTTAAACTACTCTACTTACTTTTGTGACATAATCGTGATAATTCTTAGATAAACATAAATAAATTGCTCTATTTTACCTTTTCAGGCAGAGATTGACCGAAAGTATTATTGAGATACAAGTTAATCAATTTAGATAAATTTAGATGTTTAAAATAAAGCGCTAAAGCATTAATGAAATAAAGCTTTTATTTTCTAATTTGATAGAGAGTTGTTTAAAAAGAATTAAAGAGCTAATTAAATTGCAACAGCAAAAAACTGAGATCGCTTCGATACAGGATTTTGAAAAACTTGATATTAGAGTAGGACAAATCCAAATGGCCGAGGCAGTTAAAGGCTCAACTAAACTCTTGCGGTTAGAGATAAATATCGGAGAAAAAACTATCCAAACAGTGGCAGGAATTGCTGCTGCTTATAATAAAGAGGAACTTTTTAATAAAAAAGTAGCTGTCCTGACCAATCTTCAACCAACAGAGATATTTGGAGTTCTTTCTGAATGTATGGTTTTAGCAGCAATCGAAGATAAAAATATAGTTTTGTTAGTTCCAGACAAAAACGTCAAAATAGGAGCTAAGATTAGATAATTAGAATTTTTGGTGTAATTATGAAAACGAGAGTTGCAGTTATTGGTGCAACCGGTTATACTGGCGGAGAGCTTCTTAGATTTTTAGTTATCCATCCTAAAGTAGAAATAAGAGCGATTACTTCTCGCGAGCCGAGTAAATTAATTTATGATGTTCATCCTGCTTTGCGAGGATTTAGTAACATAAAATTCGAAAATATTTCCCCTAAAGAAGTTTCCGAGCGCGTAGAATTTGTGTTCGTTGCAACTCCACACGGAGTTTCCATGGAAGTAGTTCCAGATTTAATTAGCAACGGGGTTCGAGTGGTTGATTTGAGCGCAGATTATAGACTTGATGACGTTTCAATTTTCGAGAGAACGTATGGAATAAAACATAAAAATCCAACCTATAAAGCAGTTTACGGCTTACCAGAACTCCATAGAGATGAAATTAGAAAGGCAAAGTTAGTGGCAAATCCAGGATGTTTCCCAACTGGAGCAATTTTAGCTGCTGCACCAGCAGTTGAAGCTGGGATTGTTGAGCATGTAATATTCGATTCTAAAACAGGGAGTTCGGGGGCAGGACGCACTCCTTCTGAATTTACTCACCACCCAGAGTTAGATGAGAATGTGAAAGCATACAAAGTGGCTACTCACCGGCATGCTCCAGAAATGGAACAGGAGCTAAATAAGCTTGGAAAAGTGAAGGTTTCCTTTACTCCACATTTAGTTCCAGTTATTAGGGGAATTCTAACAACATCTCATTTACTTTTGAGCAAAGAAATTTCTAGTCAAGATCTACAGAAAATGTACTTTGATTATTATAGGGATGAACCATTCGTCAGAGTGCTCAATTTTAAAGAGCTGCCCTCACTAAGCTCGGTAAAAGGCTCGAATTTCTGCGATATTGGTTGCTTTGAAATCGATACTACTGGCAGAGCCATTGTAATTTCAGCAATTGATAACCTTGTAAAGGGAGCCTCAGGGCAAGCTATACAAAATATGAACATAATGTTAGGCTTTGATGAAACACTTGGACTAATGTTACCTGGTCTCCGGCCGTGATATTATGGAGGTAATAAGCGGTGGAATAGTTGCAACTGCCGGAATTAAGGCAGCCGGAATTAAAACAGATAAAATTGGAGTTGCAATTATTACTAACGAAGGTGGGCCAGCAACAGCAGTTGGAGCTTTTACTACAAACAAAGTGAAAGCAGCACCAGTTGAAGTTACAGCAAAAAAGATTAGAAAAGGAAAAATTTCAGCAATTGTTGCAAACTCTGGTTGTGCAAATGCTTTTACTGGTGAACTCGGTCTAAAGAATGCTCACAAAATGGCAGAAATTTTAGCGAGAGAATTAAATCTAAATGCTGAAGAAATTGCAGTTGCATCAACAGGCATAATTGGCAGACAACTTCCATTAGATACAATTGAAGAAAAAATTAAAATTCTATCAAAACAATTGAGTTCAACTCCTGAAGCTAGTCTAAATGCTGCAAAAGCAATTATGACTACTGATAAATTTCCAAAGGAAATCGCTGTTAAAACAGTTCTTGAGGATGGAACTGAAATCCACATTGGCGGGATTGCAAAAGGCGCAGGGATGATTGGCCCCAGGTTAAAGACGGCTACTATGCTCTGTTTTTTAACAACTGATGCAGCAATTTCTAGAGCAGCTCTCAAGCGATCTCTTCAAGAGGCACTTGGTCAAAGCCTGAATATGGCAGTAGTTGAGGGCGATTTAAGTACAAATGATGCTGTTTTGTTGCTCGCAAATGGTAGAGCTAAAAATCAAATGATTAAAGTGCGAAGCGAAAAATTCCAGGAAGCTTTAAACTATGTCACACAAGAGATTGCTAAAATGATAATTAAGAATGCGGAAGGGGCAACGAAATTTATTGAAGTGCAGGTTTTGAATGCAAGAACGAAGATCGATGCAAAGAAAATTGCGCTTGCTATAGTTGGGTCACCATTAGTTAAAGCTGCTTTTTTTGGAGAAGATCCAAACTGGGGTAGAATTGCAGCAGCTGCTGGAAGTGTAAGCGCAGCCATGATTCCTGAAAAACTTTCGATTACATATGAAAATTCTAAGGGGCAGATCGCAAAAGCGGTAGAAAAAGGAAAAATAATTGTTAACGAAGGGACCAGGGAGCTTTTACTAGCAAGAGAATTGTTGAAAGATAAAGAACTAAAAGTATTGGTTGATTTAGGCATTGGTAAATCCAAAGCAATTGCTTGGGGCTGTGATTTAAGTTACGATTACATAAAAGCTAATGCTGTTTTCACTACTTAGGTGGAGAATTTGTCTGTTACTTTAATTAAACCCGTAATTTTTCCGACTGAAATGCTGCGCGAAAGATTTGTTGTGATTAAAATAGGCGGTCATGCATTAGAAAAAAAAGAAGCTAGAGAGTGGGTGGCGCAGGATGTTATTCTACTTAGAGTTAGAGGACTCAAACCTGTAATTGTACATGGAGGTGGCCCTGAAATTTCCGATATTATGAAAAAACTCGGAAAAGAACCCACTTTTGTTGAAGGGTTAAGGGTCACGGATGAAGAAACAATGGATTTAGTTGAGATGACTCTAATTGGAAAAGTTAATACAGAGATAGTGAGCGCAATCCAGAAATTTGGTGGCAAAGCTGTTGGGCTCTCTGGTAAAGATGCAGCTATGCTTCGATCTAGCAGACAACCTCCAAAAAGTATTGTGACAGAGAGCGGCGAGGAAAAAGTAGTTGATCTAGGTTTAGTCGGAGAAATTGAAGAAATAAATACATCAATAATTGAAGTTTTATGTAACCACGGTTATATTCCAGTTGTTGCTCCAATTGGGATTAACAGCGAGGGTAAAAGCCTTAACATTAATGCAGATATTGCTGCAGGTGAAATCGCAGCTGTATTAGAAGCAACTAAACTGATAATATTAACCGATGTTCCTGGAGTATTAAGAGACCTAAAGAATAGAGAAAGTTTAATCAGCGAGCTAACAATAACTGAAGCAAAAAATTTGATTAAGGAAGGAATTGCCGGAGCAGGGATGGTCCCTAAAATCGATGCTTGCATTAGAGCGCTTGAAGGCGGAGTTGAGAAAGCGCATATAGTCGATGGTAAAATACCACATGTAATCCTATCTGTATTTACTGAAAGGAGCATTGGAACAACTATCGTACCTGAGGGAGTCTAGTGGTTGAAGTAAAAGAAATTGAACTCAAAGGGCATATTATTGATTCTCTTATTTTGCCAAAGGTATTCGATATTATAATGGATTTGCGTGGAGATTTTGAGGTCTTAGAATTTAACATAGGAAAAAAGAAAACTGACTACAGTTTTGCTAGAATGTTGGTAAAGGGGAGGGATAGAGAACATCTAGATCGGATCCTTGGAGAGCTTCATAAACTTGGGGCAGGTGTTCCAGAGATAGAAGAGGTAGAGTTGATTCCAGCTCTAGCTGACAAGGTTTTGCCTGACAATTTTTATTCAACTACACATCACCCAACATATGTTAGAGTTGGAAAGAAGTTGATACCAGTTGAAAACATCGAGATGGATGGGGTTATTGTGGTTGATAAACAGCAAAATAAAGCCTTTTGCAAAAAAATAGGAAAAATTAAGCAAGGGGAATTAATTGTAGTTGGGTCAAAGGGAGTTAGAGTTGAGCCGCCCGAGCGCCCAAGAAGGGGTGTTGGTGTTTTCGAGTTTATGGGGAGCAGAATTTCGACAGAAAAACCATCAAAGTCTTTAGTTAAACACATTGCAAAAGAAATAATCACTGTGAAAAAAAAAGGCGGTAAAATTGCAGTTGTTGCCGGACCAGCTGTTATTCATACTGGAGCAGCGTCTCACTTAGCTGAGATGATAAAAGAAGGGATGGTCGATGCGTTGCTGGCTGGAAATGCGCTTGCAGTTCATGATGTTGAGCAGTCTTTATTTGGGACTTCCCTTGGAATGAACATTGAAACAGGTTTGCCTGCTGAGGCTGGCCACAGACACCACATCCGCGCAATAAATGAAATCATGAAAACAGGATCTATTAAAGCAGCTGTTGAGAAAGGGATTTTAAAATCCGGCATTATGTACGAGTGTATAAGGAAAAATATTCCATTCGTTTTAGCTGGGTCGATTAGAGATGATGGCCCATTACCTGACGTGATAACTGATGTAACTCTTGCTCAGGAGAAAATGAGAGAAGCTCTGCGAAATACACAAATTGTTATTATGTTAGCCAGCATTTTGCATGGAGTTGCAACTGGCAACATGTTGTCCTCGACAGTAAAAACTATTTTTGTAGACATTAATCCAGCTTCAGTTACAAAGTTAATGGACAGAGGGACAGCACAAGCACTTGGAATTGTAACTGATGTTGGGGTTTTCTTACCCATGTTGGTTGAGGAGCTCAGGAAATTGAAATAGCTCTTTTCGATTTCAGGATGAAAGATAAACCAGTCATCAAAAAATCTAAAAAGTAAATAAATGTACCAAGTCCAGCTTGAATCAGGAGTGAAAAACTTTGCATGCACGATTGGATCTTTCACATTCTCCTGCGAGTATAAGGGTGGAAGTTTTTTTCTCAGTTCCTCTGTCATTAATTCCATGCTTTAGAAATTGGAATGATAGAAAATAAAAGTGAAGAGATAGTAGATTGCAAACTTTAGTTCAAAATGTTAACTTTATAAGTTTGTAAAACAAATGTTATACAAGATGTTTTGTATGAAGGAAGAAACTATCGCTTTGAGGGTTGAACCGAAACTAAAGAGAGAAGTTGAGTTGATAGCGAAAGTATTGCACATCTCTCCTTCTGAATGGCTCAGAACAAGGATGGCCTACGAAGTAAAGCATTTGGTTGAAGATCTGAAATCCCAGATAGTGTTGGAATATACGAAGGGGAACTTGACAAAAGAAGAACTCAAAGAACTATTCGGAAAGACTGCAGAAGATATAGATTTCATTGTAAAGAAGACAAGAAAAGACTTGCTGAAAGCAAGAAAGCTTGCGAAGTAAAGTCATGCAAATTCAGGAATTGCAATTTCTTTTGGTGCAATGCCAAACTTCTTCGAAAAATTGACGACAGTTAATCCAACCAGTTTCCTTGATTTTGGATCATACCTAGCAAAAACCCCTTCTTCTATTTCTTCTCCCTCTGCTTTTATTGGCTCTCCAAAACTGATGTATACCACATCTGCTTCTTTGTCAAAGCTTATTGAGATTTTTCTTTCCATAAATCAACACCTTATTTTTTGTCCTTACTTTCGAGACGAAAAA
>JACRDV010000053.1 GCA_024860865.1 Methanobacteriota archaeon
AAACCTTGGAAATTCTTCACTTCTTAGGAATTCAACAGCAGGGATTTGGTTTTTAGCAAAGGCCGATGAACTGGATAAAGAGACCCAGATTCTTAGGTTAAAAGCTGCCGAGGTACAAGAGATTCTCAGAAAGACTTCAGAATATCGCTGAGGTTAATCTAACTATTTTCGTTCCATTCTTAGAGACATAAATCTCAGTGTTTTTAAACTGCTAATTTTTTATATTTGAGCGCTGTAATGTAGACAGGCAATTTTAGAATTAGCAGGGATATAATGGAAATTATAGTTATTTCGCCCCATCCAGACGATTGTGTGCTCGGGTGTAGCGGAATTACAGCTCTCCACGCCGAAAAAGGCGATAACGTTCATGTTTTAATCCTATCAAATGGCGAAGGTGGCGGCAATCCTAAAATTCGAGTTAAAGAAGCAAAGGAATCTGCGAAAATTCTAAAGATTAAATCAATCAAATTTTTCGGATTGCCCGATGGAAAAATTTCAGATGATATTGATACTATTTCATTAATTGAAAAAGAAATAGAAAAAATTAAACCCCAAAGAGTTTATTCAAACTCCCTGCACGATAGGCACCAGGATCATAGGAACACATCTTTAGCATCCCTCTCAGCAGCGCGAGCAGTTCCAGAAATTTTTCTCTACGAAACTCCGAGCACACTTTTTAATTTCTCTCCAACTATTTTTATTGATATCTCAAAGAGTATTGATTTAAAAATTCAAGCTATTAAAGCTCACAAATCTCAGATTAAAAAAGCGTACACAAAACCAGATGCAATTAGAGGACTCGCTCAATTTCGAGGGCATCAAAGCCGACTAACTTTTGCAGAAGCTTTCGAACTAGGGCATATTATAGTAAAAGAACTTTAGTTTTAACTTCAAAATTCTTTCAAAGGCTAAAAGCGCTAGTACGGCAGCATGTTCGGTATTCCATCTTCAATTGGATATTTTTTGTTGCATTTTTTGCAGTAAAATTCGCCTTCTAGTATTTCATCGCTTTCTTCCTTAGCAACTTTTAAATCTAAATCGCCTTTGCAAATTGGACAACATAGAATTTCGATTAAATCTTTCCTCATAAATGATTCTCCAGCAATTACTCTTTTTTTGATATATCAGGCTTTAATTAATTTCTTACAATTGCTATATACTCGTTCCGCTTCTTTTAGCGCTTTAATCCCGTCAGGTTCGTTAAAAAGCATCGATGGTGGCTTTTGGCTAGATTCATCCCCATAAAAAGCTGGACCCCTTTTCTTAGCTAAGTCAATAGAAGAATTTACCATAAAATCAACTTCAACTTTGAACCAATCAGGAAGATTTCTAATCTTCACTGCCTGAAGCAAAATATCTCCTACATCATGGTCTTTAGGATATTCTATCGCTAAATATCTTAAAACAGCTTTTAACGAGAGCTCTACTGTTTCTTGTGATCTTTTAATTGTTAAAGGATAATCTTTACTTAATAAAGCATTCTTCGCTTCATTCAGCGTCCTTTCAGCTCTGGTAATATAGTCTAATGCCATTTCACTGCTTTTCAAATCTCAACTACCTCTCCTAGCTTATAATCTGGCTTTAGATCCCAGTACCATTTTCCAGGTTTGAGAAAAATTTTTTTAGCACCGATTTTCTCAAGTTTTTTTTCAAGTTCTTTTAAATGATTTTTTATGAAATCATTTTTATCGTACAAAATAATGCCGTCAGTGATTATATCCAGCAGAATTGGCGGATTTTTTATTATTTCATCAGGTGTGAGTGGAACTGGGCTAATCAATGTACCAAACTTCAGCTCTTTTAGCTTTTGATAGGCTTCAGTTTGTCTAAGCTTTTTTTCAATTTCATTAAAGACCTCGAATCTACTGCCGAAAGAACTGGCAAAACTTTTTGAAACAACTAAAAAATCAAGATCGCTACCTTCTCCAGCTTCTTCTCTAGCTACACTACCATACAAAACTAAAGAAATTAAATTTTCTTTAAAATAGCCTTTTATTGATTTAACAATCAAAGTTATATAATCTCGATATTCGCTTTGAATTGAACTGCTATTTCCCACCATCTCACCCTAAACTTGCTCAAATTTCACAAATGCCCCATTACTAAAAATAGGAACAACATCGGTTAAATTAGCTTTTGAGCAATATTCAATATCTTCAATATTTTTAAAGGATTTTAATCTTTCACCCGTTTCCGAGCTTTCAATGAAACTCTTAATTTTATTTTGGTCATAATTAGCATAAATAGCGGCAGATTTTGCCCTTTCAGTTAACTGGTTGATTTCAAATCGACTCGCAATTAAACCCGCTCCAATCCAATCCTCAATTGCAAATTTTCCGATCCTTCCAACTGCCAAAATAGTGACGTTAGTTCGATATTTATTTGCAAGGGTTTTAGCTACATTTGCTACTGCATATGTATTGATAAGAGCACCGATTAAAATTTCCTTAGCAAAGGGCTTAATTGCATTTATTGCTCTAGTACCATTTGTAGTGGTTAAAACTATTGTTTTATTTTTAACATCGCTTTTTGAAAGCTTAGCTGGAGAGTTGTTTAAATCAAAAGTAGGTATTTCTACTCCAAATCTTTCTCCAGCAAGAATTGCACCCTCAAATTCTTTAGCAATTGTCTTGGCTTCCTCGATATCGCCAACAGCGACTACTCTTTGGGCTCCATTTGCTAAAGCTGTTATAATAGTTGAGCTCGTTCTTAAAACATCAACTAAAATGAAAATATTTCGATCAAAAAAAGGTTGTGCTTCAAGATAAGGGATAGCGTCAATAACAATATCAAAGGCCAACTTAAACTCCTATTTACTATTTGTTTAGCACGTCTGCCCTTAAACCTCGGCGAAGGGTTTCAAGTGGAATCACTTCTTCAGGTCTAATGTTTCCTAAGTTTACATCAGGTCCAAACCTTTTAATTAAAAACACTTGTTGGTTCTTCAATGGGGCTTCAAAAATTAAATCCTTAATGTCAACTTGTTTAACTATTGATATTACTCGAGGAAGCACGACCTCTCCATGTTCATTAAAAATACCTGTTGTTCCAGTTTCTCTAGCCTCAAGCGATACTTTTTCCGCTCCTAAATTGAGATATTCTTTTATTAATCTAATTCGCTCGTCAACTGTAATAGTTTGATCTTTTTCATAGCTTTTTTTTCCCACTTCAGCAAAAACTTTAAACCCAAGGCTTTTTGCAGTTTTAAGTATTTCGCTTCTTTGCTCCGGTGTTAGATCTATTACGCCTTCAGAAATCTCAAATGCAGTTAATCCAAGTTCTTTTACCTCTGTTAAAAAATTCTTAACTTTACCCTGTAAAAGCGCTATTTCAAAGGAAGTTCCACCATTCATCACATAAATTTTATTTTTTCTATAAAGTTCAATTTTTTGTTTGAGTAAATCTTTTGAAAATAGTTGCCATGTTCCCCAACCAAGTTTTATAACATCGATAAATTCTCCTGCTGTTGAAAGTAAATCTTCGGCGCCACGAATTCCCAATCCTTTATCTAGAACTATGGTGAGGCCTTGAGCCCTTGGTTTTGAGTTCCGGTTAGGAACTTGTATATCGCCTAAAATTGTCCTCATTTTAAACCTCATTCAATAAATTTTTTAAATGGTTAGTTTCCTGCTGGCTAGTTTTTCTTAAGGAGATCTTTAAGTTCTAGGATAACATAGCCTTGCTTGGAAAGTTCTTCTTTACCTTGGACCTTCTTGGCGAACAGGCCCAAGTATTCTGTCCGGTTTTCTTTCCTCCATCTAAAGTCTTGAACCTTTCGCTCGAGCATTTGAAGTATCTTTTTGGCCTCAGCCTCTTTTAGACTGCTCCACTTTACTTCGAAGAACATTGCCGAGGGTTGGGCTTCATCTAGGGCTACACCATCGATTTCTATGTCTCTAAACCACCATCTTCCCACACTTTTCGGACGGATGGGCAAAAGGCCCTTTACTGTGAGGTGCCATAGGTTTTCTCTGAAAAGCTGCTCAAAGACTGTTCCAAGGTATACTTTATAGTCCCGTTGTACTTTCTCTATGATTGGCCCTATGTTCCCTAGCTCTAAGTCGGATTTGTTTGGGAAGAGGTATCGGAACCAGAAGGCCATGTAGGGATCGGCTATGCAATGGAGGGCCTTCCGTGGCTTAAGCCTCTCTCCGACTGGGTAGAGACGCTCCACCCAACCAAGTTCTTCCAGCACATTCACATATTTTGAAAGGAGGCTTTTTTCAAGACCTGTAGAGTTAGCTATCTCGCCGAAGGATGATGCGCCTAAGGCTACGGCCCTGAGTATGGCTGAGTAGAACCTTGGCTCACGAAGCTCCTCCCTAAGCAGAAACTCAGCCTCACCATAGAGGAACTCCCCTTTCCTAAGGAACCTTTCCGATACGTTAGCCCAAAAGGAAACGTTGGGGTCGAACTTGAGGAGATACGCTGGAATCCCGCCGAGGCACCCGTAAACCCTGACGAGATCTTCTTCACTGTATTTGGGGAAGAACTCACTGAGGTATTGGAAACGTAAAGGTATGAGCTTCCATTGCCCAGTCCTTCTGCCGTAGAGAGGACTTCTGTAGCCCAACACCTCTGTCTCCATTATGCCCACGGATGAACCGAGGAGAATGAGCATAACTCGGCTGTTTTTAAGCTTCAGGTCCCAGATCTTCTGAAAAATAGACGGTATGGCCTTGTTGCCCTCGATGAGAGCGGGAAACTCGTCTAGGGCTACAATGATCCTGCCTCCCTTCCACCATTTTAGGAACTCTTCAAAAAGCTCCAGCCAGCCTTTCACCTCGAGCTTTGCGAAGGATTCATCTTTAAGCACCTGGGCCATTTTTGCTCGTAACTCGAGAAGTAGGTCCTTTTCAGGTCTCCTATCAGCCAGAAAATATAGAGCGGGCTTTCCCTTGATGAATCTTGCGACAAGCTCGGTCTTACCGACCCTTCTACGCCCATATATAACTACAAGCTCGGGGCCCGTAGTATTGAATTTTTCCTCTAAGAACTGGAGCTCTTGATCCCTATTAACGAATAGTTGAATCATGAGTATAATACTCGTAATTCAACTATTTAAGCTTAAGGTCCATGTTGACGACAACGATTGATCGGGATGCGATGCGGCCTCTTTATGTGTTTTTGTGGTTGAAGATCAAAACCTCCAGTTATATTCTTAAGAATACTTCATCCTCTGCATTGTCTTTCAATTCCCTTTTAATGGGATTTACCTTTTACATTCCATTGGAAAGTACAAAAGTTAAAGTCTACATTAAGCGAATTAGCTATAGGTATTTGGATACCATGAAAAAAAGCACTTTGGCAATCCTTCAGGGATTAAAAAGCGTAGGCATCAACTTTATCGTGAGTTTTCCATGCGTTTTACTAGAAGAGGTTATCAGAGCAATCGATTCAGAAAGAACTTTTAAGCACGTTCGTGTTACAAGAGAGGAAGAAGGGGTCGGAATTTCTGCAGGAGCCTACTTGGGTGGAAAAAAACCAGCTATATTAATGCAAAATTCCGGTTTAGGCAATTCAATAAATGCATTTGCTTCTTTGATTAATTTTTATAGAATTCCGTTGCTTCTATTAATAAGTCATAGAGGGGTTTTAGGTGAAGAAGTAGCAGCTCAAATTCCAATGGGTTTAGCTACGCCAAAGTTGCTCCAGGTATTGGGAATTCCTTTCTTTGAACCCTTTTCAGCTGAAGAAATAAGTAAAACAATAAAAAAGGCTCAAGCTGTTGCTGAGTCCAATCAAAAACCTTTTGCAATCTTATTAACTAAACCGGTGTTGGCAAAGTGAAAAGATTCGATGCAATTAAATCCATTGTTGAAGAATTAACTGATGAACTCGTTGTTTGTAATTTAGGTTATCCATGTCGCGAACTTTTTGCTATAAAAGATTCTCCAACTCACTTTTATATGCTCGGAAGCATGGGCTTGGCTTCTTCTATTGGATTGGGACTAGCTCTAGCTCTTCCCAAACGCAAAATTATAGTGTTAGATGGAGATGGGAGCTTATTGATGAATCTAGGCTCGTTTGCCACAATTGCAAATCAAAATCCAAGCAATTTGGTATTAGTTGTTTTAGATAATGAAGCCCATGGTTCAACTGGTTTCCAACCTACTGCTACGGGAGGTTTAACTGATCTTGAAAGAGTTGCAAAAGGTGCAGGAATCGCAAATTCAATTACAGTAAAGAATAAGAAAAACCTTAAAAATTCATTAAAAAAAGCATTAAGAGACAAACAGATGCATCTAATTGTTGTGAAAATTGAAAAAGGAAATGCTAATGTTCCGCACGTCAATTTATCTCCTATTGAGATTAAAAATAGATTCATAAACGAAATAAAAAAATCAAAATAATTTGTGAGATTACAAGAAAGAATTCCAAGTTGCTTTTTTCAGATAATTTAATCCTTTTTTACGGTATTTCTCAGAAATTTCTGAATAATGGAGCTCGCCAGTTAAGAAATATTGTTGCAAATTATATACGGAGTTTTTATAGCATTCAATTGCTTTTCCATAATTATTGTGTGCTTTTTCAAGGGATTTAGGTGGGTTTAAAATTTTAAGTTCTTCGTAAATAGTGGTTAATTCAGCATATACTTCGCTGCATGTCTTTACTATCTTTTCTGTATTTTCCGGATCTATTTTCCCATCTATTAAATCGCGAATTCTTTTGATACAGATATTGGTAAGATTAGAAACAATCGCTTGTGCATTTCTTGATAATTTAAATGCTTTCTTTAAATATTCAATTTCATGCGATTGACTGTCATGCCTCATGAAAATCCCACTAATCGAGATATTTTTAAAGCAACACCACTATGTTTTTAAACAAATTGTACAAGTACTTTATGTGGTTGGAAAATGCCTAAGATAACAGTGCTTTTAAGTGGTTCAGGTGGCCCAGCAGGCCTTGGAGCAATTAAAAGTTTAAAAGAAATTAAAGAGCGAAAAATTGGAATTATTGGAGTTGATGCAGACCCCTTCGCTCCCGGCTCTTTCTTAGTTGATAAATTTTATACTGTTCCTAAAGCTTTTGAACAAAATTTTGTGGATAAGTTATTTAGAATTTGCAAACGAGAAAAAATCGATGTGATCATTCCAACTGTTGATGATGAAATCTTTGTCCTATCGAATATAAAACAAAAATTTGAATCTGAAGATATTAGATTGTTAATACCCGATCATAAAACTTTTTTAAAAGCATATGATAAAGGACTAACCGTTAAAACAGCAGAAGAAAACGGCATCGATGTTCCAAAAACTTTCTTTCCAAATAATTCAATTGAACTGAAAAAAATATCTAAACAGTTGGGATCTCCATTTGTTGTTAGACCTAGAATTTCACATGGAGGGCGGGGGATATTCTATGTAGAGACAATTGCCGAAGCAACTGCCGCATTTAATTGGTTAAAACGAGAGGGTTCAATACCAATGGTCCAGCAATATGTTAAGAGAGGCTCTGTTTATTCCGTTGCAACGTTATTTGATAGAAGAAGCGAGCTGGTTGCAGTAGGAACAATGAAAAAGTTGAGAGAAAAACCGCCAAGCGGCGGAGTAGCATGGGCTGGCGAGACTGTAAAGAATCCTAAAATTCAAAAGCTTGGGATTAAAATCATAAAATCGTTTGAGAATTGGGTTGGTCCTGCAACTGCTGAAATAAAATTTGATGGGAAAAATGCATATTTAATGGAAGTTAATCCCAGGCTTTGGGGGTATAACTATCTAATGACAAAAGCAGGAATTAATTTTCCATATCTTACTGTTAAGCTTGCACTAAATGAAAAAGTTAAAGTTGGTAATTATAGGACAGGTTTAAAATTCGTAAGAGTCTGGGAAGATGTTGTATATTGAAAAAATTTTTAGGATTCAATTATGCAAGCTTTAATTTTAGTAGGTGGCAAAGGAGAGCGTTTGCGCCCGTTAACTGAAAGTTGTCCTAAAGCACTTTTAAAAGTTGGTGACAAGCCGTTACTCCAACATATAATAGAGTACCTTAAAGGGTATGAATTTAAAGAAATCATTCTTTGTGTAGGGTATCTTGGGGACCAAATTGTGAAATATTTTGGGGATGGGTCGAAATATGGCGTAAAGATAACTTATTCTCGCGAACATAGGCCTCTTGGGACAGGCGGACCAGTAAAAAAGGCTGAGAAGTATATAAACAGAACTTTTCTTACAATGAATGGCGATATCTTAACTGACCTGCCCCTTAACAAAATGATTGCATTTCACCAGAAGAATAAATGTATAGGAACTATCGCCCTTGTTAAGATGCCCTCTCCTTATGGCGTAATCCACCTTACAAAATCTAAAATCAAATCCTTTGAAGAAAAACCAGTTTTGCCTTATTTTATTAATGCTGGCGTCTATTTATTCCAACCTGAAATCTTAAAATTTTTCCCAAATGGGCCATCATCTATTGAATATGATGTTTTTCCAAAAGTTATAAAAGCAAAAAAGAAACTCTGCGGATTTAGAGCAGAAAATATTTCTTGGCTAGATATTGGGAGTTTTAAAGATTACAAACTTGCAAACGAGCTTTTTCGAGTTAAGCGCGAATAGTCAAGGTGTAAGACTTAACGGTGGAAACTTTCTAAAAAACATTAAAGAATCATAAAATGGATGACCCTAAAAAAATTCAAGCATGAACAAATGAAATCTATAACAATGGATTAAATTTGGTCAGACTTAGGTAGACAAAAAAACTCAGCTACACTTTCTTAACATGAGCCTTAGCTTAATATCATTCGCGCATCTATTGCTAATACACCATGATTTTTCTCATATACAAATAGTGGATTAACATCTAGCTCTTTTATTTGTGGTTGTTCGATCGCAAGTCTAGAAATCTTGAGCAAAGTATCAACAATCGCTTCGATATCAGCAGGCGGCCTCCCTCTAAACCCTTTTAAAATTGGGTATCCTTTTATCTCTTGAATCATCTCTTGAGCATCAGTTTTAGCAATTGGTGCAACTCTCATTGAAACATCTCTCATTATTTCT
>JACRDV010000052.1 GCA_024860865.1 Methanobacteriota archaeon
CCCCTCCGGGGAAATAAGACTGTTGTTTATCCAGTTCTTTTGTTGAAGGGATAATTGTTGTTTTTATTTTTTAACAATATTAGAAATTCTAAATTGATCCTATGTCAACAATTAAATGATTCTACTTAAATTGACCGGTCACTGACCGGTCAATCCCGGATAAGTATACTTACCATGGTTTGGTAATCGGGGGATATACTTTATAAAACAACAAGAATTCGAGGATACAATTCTAAATTGTCTTTATGAATTCGCAGCAGGATTAAAATTAACTAAGAAATGGAAACACGGACTAGAAGAAGAAATTGAAGGGTTTAAAAGTAAATTGGTTACGACGCAGTAAGAGATGGAAGATGACCCGCCCGCCACCAACAGAAACATTTATTAGCCGGCTAATAGACATAAACTAACATGAACGTGAGCATAGAACTTACAGACAATCTGCTCGAATATGTTGATAGAATGGTCAAAAGCGGCATCTACAAGAGCAGAAGCGAAGTGGTTAGGGAAGCCATAAGGACAATGATACAGAATGACCTGAGAGAGCAAATCAAGGCGAAAGGTTTAACTCTAAAGGAGTTTAACCGAGTGCGAGAAGAGGTATCAGGTGAACTCATCAAGAAGAAGTACAGGAACAAGATTTAGGATCGTGGTAGATTCGAACATCCTCTATTCTGCAATAAATTTCCCACGTGGCAACGAGTATAAACTTTTTCTAAAAGCAGATGCGGGTAAGGTTGAAATCGTAATCCCAGACTATGTCTATGACGAGACTAGAGCAGCATTCGAAAAGAGGGGCATTAATCCACAACTCGTAACTGATTTTCTCGATACATTTCACAATATCCATATCGAGGAAAGGGACATCTTGGGAGAGACAAAGACTATCAGAAAGGCAGAGGAGATAGTTCGAGACAGAAAAGACATACCAGTATTTGTATTTGCAAAAGTCGTTATGGGGGAAGATGAAAACACCTACCTTGTGTCGGGAGATGAGGACTTGCTGACCTCTCTCGTGAAAGAGGAGTTATTCGGCAGGGTCAAGAAGGCGAGGATGATGCTTAAACTCATTGAAAAAAGAGAATAAACCTTGTTGTTCCATTCTATTCGTCCCGGTGTCTTTAACCTAGAGTCGTTTCCCTTCCGAGACTTATTGCCAAGATAAGGATGTACTAGAGTCTGACGGAAGGACTTCGAACTTTGATGGTGGGCCTCCTAAGCTTAAGTGCTTTCTGAGAAAGTTGTAAAAGAGCACGAATATTCTTAGGAAAGCTTTGATGTTGCTCAAGCCTTTTAAATTTATGTTGTTGCAATGTTTTGTTTTTACCTTAATAATAGGTAACAAAGACGGCTCTTAAATTAAAGTGCGGTTATTTGCCTGAGATTAAAGAAAACACTATAGTTTCAAAAAGTAGATCGTAAAATGCTGATAAGAGCTCCATTGCTAATAACCATTTAGGTTTGAGTTTTGACTAAAGAACCATAGCTGCCCCCATAGTTAACAAGAAACTTAAAACGCATAGAGCATTTCAAAGTTGTTAGGGAATTTGATGCAGAAAACTGATGTGGCAACTGGCAGCTTCATAATGTTGGCAGCAAGTTGTAATGCATTTGTTCTAGGCTACATTTATCAAGTGGCTATGGGTTGGTTCTTAGGACCAACAGGTTATGGTGTTCTTGGAGTTTCATTAGCAATTATGAACATTCTTGCCCTATTCTCAGAATTAGGTATTCCTGTTGCCGTAACAAAATATGTTTCAGAATATGAAGCAAAAAAGGAATGGAAGAATGTAAGCGGAGTAATTCAAAGTGGAATTAAATTTACTGCTTACCTAGGAATTGCTACAGCAACAATTTTCGCCTTTTTTATTCCGATTTTATCAGACTATTTTAAAAATCAAGAATATTTATTTACATTATCAGTTGTCGCAGCTACTATCCCAGTAATTTCTATCCTCGCAACTTATCGAGGAGCATTACAAGGGTTTCAACTAATCAAAGAATACAGCATGCTTAGTATAGCTGAAGCTGTTGTAAGAGTTGTTATAGCAATTGTTTTAGTTTACATTGGGTTTTATGTCCTTGGAGCGATATTGGCTTTTGCCATTTGTATTTTAATAACTGTTAGTCTAGCATTTTTCTTCTTGAGAAAAATATCGCTTGAAAAAAATGCAACTTTTCCAATAAAGAAATCATTATTATTTGCAATTCCTGTGACTGTAGCCTCAGCAGCTTTGTTAATATTAACAAATACCGATATCCTTTGTATAAAACTACTTAGTCCAAAATTACTCTCTGATACTTTAGCAGGCTATTACAATGCAGCCGCTATCATAGCAAGAATCCCAGTCTATATACTAAGCCCGCTTTTGATTGTTTTATTGCCCGCTGTTTCTAGTGTTTACGCAATAGATGACCAAAACAAGCTAAAACTATACACAGAAACAGCCTTTCGATATGTTATCTTGCTCATCATTCCGATGTGCGTTGGACTAATCGTATTATCTAAAGATTTAATCTCTCTATTGTATCCGCGTGCTTTTCTATATGGAGCACCCGCTTTAGCAGTCTTGGCATTTGGCTCAATATTTTCAGCTTTGTTTAGTATAGCCTCTACATTGATAATCGGTATTGGAAAACCTCAAATTACAATGAGAATATTAGCTTTAGCTGCGATAATTAATATCCCTTTGAACATAATATTGGTCTCAAAATTCAGTATTATTGGAGCGGCCTTTGCCACAACAATTTCTTGTCTTTTTGCTGCTGTTTTAACCCTTTTTTATATTGTAAGAGTGATCAAAGTTGAATTTGGAATTAGAAGTTATGCAAGGCCGATCTTTGCAGCTGCAATTATGGGTGTGTTTGTTTTTTTCTTTCCTCATTGGAATAGAATCCTAACTTTAATCGATGTGTTGTTTGGAGCAGTTATTTATTTTGTGTTATTGTTAGCTTTGCAAGCGCTCAAAAAAGAAGATGTAGAGATTTTGCGGCACATCCTATCGCTTTTGCGCGTTTCAGAAAAAACTTCTTCAAAACTTGTTGGCTTTCTGTCTAGATTTATTCGCTAATTAGGAAACTTACTTACGACTTTTTAATAAGACAATAAGTTTTTATCTAAATGATGTGCTATTCACTCAAGATTAATAGCAATTGGAAATTAAAATATGAAGGTATTCTATTGAAATACGATTATCCTGACAAATATGGTAGATTCGGAAAGTTTGGCGGGCAATATGTGCCCGAAGTATTAATGCCTGTGATCCAAGAATTGACTGGAGCTTATGAAAAACATAAAAAATCTGCAAGTTTTAAAGACGAGCTATCTTATTATCTCAAGGATTATGCTGGAAGACCAACTCCACTTTATTTTGCAAGAAGGTTGACTGAAAGACTTGGTGGACCAAAAATTTACATAAAAAGAGAAGACCTTGCGCACGGAGGTGCTCATAAAATTAATAACACCCTCGGACAAGTTTTGCTCGCTAAAAAAATGGGAAAAACTAGAGTGATTGCAGAGACCGGAGCTGGGCAGCATGGTATTGCAACAGCTATGGCAGCAAGTATGTTCGGTTTGAAGTGTGAGATTTACATGGGCACTGAAGATATGGAGCGCCAAAAACTAAACGTTTTTAGAATGGAATTAATGGGAGCAGAATTACATCCTGTATCAAGTGGAACTAAAAGGCTAAAAGATGCAATTGATGATGCAATGCGGGACTGGGTTACAAACGTTGAAACAACTTACTATGTGATTGGTTCAGTTGTGGGGCCACATCCATATCCTATGATGGTTAGAGATTTCCAAAGTGTGATTGGAAAAGAAACGAAACAGCAAATTATGGAAAAGGAAAACAGATTGCCGGATGCAATTGTTGCGTGCATTGGTGGCGGGTCAAATGCAATGGGGATATTCTATAATTTTATAGAAAATGAAGAAGTAGGATTGATTGGAGTCGAAGCTGGAGGCCTTGGTCCAGAACCTGGTAAGCATGGAGCTACTTTATGTTATGGAACTGAAGGCGCGCTCCATGGATCTTACTCCTATGTCCTTCAAAATGGCAGCGGTCAAATTTTAGATTCACACTCAATTGCAGCTGGACTTGATTACCCAGGGGTTGGACCTGAGCCTGCATTTCTAAAATCAATAGGTAGATTAAAAGCAGTATCGATAACTGATGCTGAAGCTGTTAAAGGATTTCAATTATTATGCGAAACAGAGGGAATTTTGCCTGCACTAGAATCTGCGCATGCAATTGCTTATACAGAAAAAATTGCAAAAAATTATGATAAGAACCAAATTGTAGTGATTAATCTCTCTGGCCGTGGAGATAAAGATGTTGAAGTTGTTGCAAAGTACTTAAGTAAATGAAATAACTCTCCGCTTGCACACGAAGTTAGTAGTTGACCTGAGTACCCGTGTAGATGAGTTCTTTTGGAGAGATTTGGGCGAGATGACCCCATTCAAAGTTGTCCCCTCGGAGGCTTGGAACACTTTCGATCGAAATCCTCCAAATCGAAAACCAGGTAGCCTTCTTCCCTCATTTTCTCTTTTTCACCGATTTTTTAGCTATCAGCCCGTAGAATTCCTTCCTTTTTCCAAGAAGTATAGTCCTCCTAGTCTTCCCAACCCTTCTAGCGTATATGGCGGTGATCCAAAGTTTTCTCTTTGAGAGTTCCTCTATCTCTGATAGGGTTTTGAGTTCGGTTTCCCTGTCGATAAATCTCATTTATTCACCTACTGAATAACCTGGATTTGAACCCAAGTCTCTGGATCCCCCTGGGGAAGGGTCAATGTCAATACATATATATGCCATTTTACCATAATTTATTTATGTGGTATTATGGTTGAAATAGTTGAAGCTGACAGGTCCGGAAGGATAGTAATCCCCAAAAGCCTACGTAAAGAGTTCGGCATCCAGGAGAGGACGAAATTTCTCCTGACCAAAAGAGGCGCGGGGCAGCTGCTGCTCCAAAAGCTGGATGTTGAGGAGATAGCTCGGAGGCTTGAGGAAGAGCTATCTGGGGAAAACGTCGATGCCGCAGTCAAAACTATCAGGAAGGAAATCCGTGCGAAAATCAAGGCGAAATACCCGGACCTTCTTGCTTGACACCAATGTGTTCATATCCGCAATAAAGGAGCCCAAAAAACAGACGGCGGCCTTAAAACTTATCCTTAAGATAGCGGAAGACCCAAGCATAAAGCTAGTTGGAAATGATCTTTTGGCCGAGGAAATGCTCCGCTACATCGAGCTCTTGAAATCCGAGACAGCTGTTATGATCCTTTCGACATTGTTGGCCAAGATGGAAATCGTCAAAGTTTCTGGGAACTACAGAAAAATATGCAAGATATATATCGAAACGCCCGACAAGGCAGATATTCTGCATGCTGCAACTTGTTTGCAAACAGGTTCTATTCTGATAACAAATGACCGTCACTTCGATAAGATAGCCGATGAACGCATAATCGATGTATGGAACATCGGCGAGGCCCTCAAGAGGCTACTTTAGTTCCCATTTCTGGCGCCGATTTTGAATTTTTAAGTGGGGTCGCCTAGCTTGTAATTTTCATTTGCACCATCCCAGATCAACATTAAATTTAAAATCCAATATAGAACAAACTTGCATCTACGTTAGCGAAGAGAGAGTGATTGGATGTCTCGTATAGAAAACAAGTTCAAAGAACTTAAAGAGCGAAGAGAAGGCGCGCTAATCCCTTATATAACATTAGGCGATCCTTCTATAGAAAAAAGCATAGAAATTGCCCAAGCATTAGGGTCTAAAGCGGACATACTTGAACTCGGTATACATTTGCGCTAGAGCGCATATGGCCGAAACCGTTTTCAGATCCAATTGCAGACGGCCCGACTATTCAAGCTTCGGCTCAAAGGGCTTTAAAGGCAGGAATGATGCCTAAACTAGCTTTTGAAGCTGTTAAAAAAATTAAATCACCTATCCCAATTGTATTCCTAACTTATTACAATATTATTTTGAGATACGGAATTGAAAAATTTGTAAAAGATTGCAAAAATTCAAACGTTGATGGCTTAATAGTAGCAGAGTTACCTATTGAAGAGGCAAATAGCCTTTACAATGCATGCAAAGATAATGATGTTGATTTAATTTTCTTGATTGCTCCAACTACAACTGAAGAGCGCCTTAAGAAAATTATTGATAAGGCAAGCGGGTTTTTGTATTTAGTTTCATTGCTCGGAGTAACAGGAGTTAGAGAAACTGTTGGTGAGATTACTAAGAAAACGATTGCAAGAGTTATAAAATATACTAAAGGCAGAATTCCAGTTTGTATTGGGTTTGGTATTTCAAAACCAGAACATGTGAAAGAGGTTATTCAAGCGGGAGCAGAAGGAGCAATTGTAGGAAGTGCCTTGGTCAAGTTGATTGAAAGAGAAGAAAAATTAGAGAAAATTGTTGAGTTTGTCTCTCAATTAAAAAGTGGTTCTAGATTTACTGTTTAGTGCTAAAGCTCTTTTTTAAGGACTTTATAGATTACATAAGCAAGAACTAAAATTACTATTAGCACAACTATTTCCCATAGAAATTTAACTACCACAGCAGCTATTATTAGAGCTAAAATTATCAGAATAAAGTCGCGAAAAGTTAAAGGCATACCTAAGACTCTGTTTCCTTTATTAAAATTTTTTGATTAAAGATTAAAAAGTTACATAACTAAAGTTGCATGGGTTTGAAATTACAAAAAAGCAGATTGAAGGCATTAAACCCTGAAATCATTACAAAAGAGAGGAGGAAAAAATTGCACAAAGGGAAAAATTACATAATTTAGTTATAACCCCCGCTTTCTGGAATCTTTTCTAAGTAAAACTGCTCAAGTTTTTTAATATCTTCTTTAAGGATATTGGCTCTCTCTTCATATTCTTCCTTTGAAATTTCTCCTTGCTTAAAGCGAGTTTCCAGAATTTCTAACACTAAAGATTTTTCTTTTCGCTTGGCTTTAAATTCCCCAAGTAATTCTTCTCCAGAAAGCTTTTTTTCGATTACAGGTTCTGGCTTAAAAAATATTTTTGGCTTTACTCTGCGGTTCCGTAGTATCCAAGTTGTCCCAACTAATGCCGCACATATCAAACCTATTAAGCTAAAGATTATAAAATCTTTATTTTCAAAACTTATCTTATATTTTTGCTCAGATTCAGACTCAGTTTTTGGGATAACTTTTGTTTCTTTAACTTCTGTTGTTGGTTTTTCAGCAACTTGTGCAATTTGCGTAGACATCATTGCTAGTTCAGCCATGTCCTTTGCTCTATTTGCCTCACTAACAGCAACTGAATACTCTTTATTAGAAAAGGCTAGGTAAGCATTAGCCAAATGCGCCTTTGCACTTTCAAATAACTTAAGCGTTGGATTGCTAGCATTGAGACCCTGTTCAAAAGTAGGCTTGAACGAAACTATGGTATTGTTAGCAGCTTTAATCGCTACTCTAGCGTTCACGCGCTGTTCAATTGTTTGAGCTAAACTGCTTGCATCATTTGCCTTTAATATGGCATTTTCATAATTATTCTGATCAAAAGCCTGCCTTGCATCACTTAAACCTCTATAAGCATCTTGAAGTAATCCTTCTTCAGTACTGATATCAACATTTGCATCTTTGGCAGCATTGACTTTTTTCACAGCTAAATCAATCTTAGTTTGTGCTTCAGAAATAGTTTGTTGAGTTATAGATACGTACGCCAAACCAGTAACATTGAAAGAGATTGAGGTTGCGCTAGTATATCCCTCAAAATATTTGGAAATTAATATAGCAAGTGTATGCTTCCCAACTGGAGCATTATTTTTTACAAAAATAGTAAGTTTTTCTTCCCAGCTTTGGTTTGTATCTAAATAGTATAATCTATAATCCTCTTTGAAAGTGATAAATTGCACATTCTTAAATGCTGGATTATATTTAGTAGCAATTAAGATTCCTTCATCAGCAATTATTGTTAAGTTTAGATAAGCTAATCCTTTACCTAGATTTATCATATTCACGGTACAAGTAGTCTGAGTTCCCTGTTGGGCAACTGGATGTTCGATTGAAACATTAATTTTGATATCAATTTGCGATTGTGCAAATGCGCTCGAAAAAACTAAAATTAAAAATGATAATATAAAAACAAACACCTTTTGCATAAAAAATCACTTGAATCTTAACTACGATACTTAGGCTTGAGAAAATTATGGATTAAAACCTTTTTATTTGAGTATTTTTAAAAAATTTTATTATTTACTTATGTAGTAGGCTTAGTAGATCATAATGGAAGAGCTAATTGAAAGAGAGATTATTCAAGTCCTAAAAAGGCTTGAAAGGGCTTCTCAAGGCATTCCCCCATCTGTTTTAATAAAAAACAAACCTGAAAGAGAGAGAATTTTACAGTTTCTTACCTCACAAGAATTAATTAAGCCTGTCCAACTTAAGCCTAGAAGCAATCGCTATTATATTACAGAGAAAGGAAAACAATTACTTTTGCAAAAAAGATCACCAGAAGAACTCACAGAGCAAATTACAAGAGGATTTAAAAATCTTTTCGAGAGATTTTCTAATTTTCAAGAGTCTACAAAGAAAGAATTCGAAGAAATGTGGAAAGAGCTTAATGACATTCGAACCTTTATTGAATTTTTAAAAACAAAGCAAAAAGAAAATCTACAAATTCCAGTTGAAGCAGCGGTTACAAAAGAAGATTTCCTCAGAATCTTAAAAGAGGAATATGAGAAATTAATACCTGATAAGAGGTTAAATCCAGCGGTTAAAATAGTTCTGTTGAGAAAATCTATCCTTCAACGAATTCCAACTTTAACTAGAGAGTTGTTTGATGAGTGGTTAACAGAATTACACATGAAACAAAAATTGCAAATGATAACAGGAGATACTAATGACCAAAATGTTTCAGAACTAATAAAAGGCCCACCCGGTCATTGGTTTGTATATCTTATCATTCCAGCATAAGTGAGTTCATGAAAGAGAAATGTATGGAAATACTTAAAAAGTCTTTTGATGACGGCACAGCGCCCTTTTTTCGAGATATATCAAAAGATGACTTTTTTGAAGACATTGATGTTTCTATACCGCACATTGAGGTTGAAAAAACTATATTCGATAAACTAGATGGAGTTAGAAATAAAAATTTAACCAATACTATGGCTATTTTAGCAGCACCTGGCGGCGGCAAAACTCACTTATTTAAGATACTTAAGAACAAAGAAGATCTATTAAATTGTAAAGTAGTTCGCATTTCCACTATTAAGGACCCCTCAAGACCTTTCTATAGCATCTACAACAGCCTTATTGAGGGTCTAGGAGAGAAATTACTTTTAAAAATTGTGCGCTCTCATATAGAGAATAAGCTTAAGTCTAGATCTATTGAAAAATTCTCTCAACCTTCTGAAAAACTAATTAGAGCATTATGTGATGAAGCTGCCAAAACTTTGGCAGGTTTTGATTTAGCATTTTATCGCGCATTTTTAAACATAGCTAATGATAAACTAAATGCTTTATCGCTGAGATGGCTAAAGTGCGACTATTTAAATGATAATGAACTTAAACAACTTGGAATCAATGGGGTTCTTATCGATGGTGATGATGTAGCATATGCAGCAATAAAAATTATAGGCAATTATGCAATGATTCCGATCTGTATTTATTTTGATCAATTAGAGATGTATACAAACTTAGGTCAAGAGTTTGTTAAAAGATTTTTTGATGCTATAATGGAGCTTCGTGATACAACTAAAAGCTACTTGGTAATACTTGCTTGCAGGCAGGATGAATGGGAAAACCTCTATCATATGGCAAGAGAAGCTGCGAGAGATAGGATAGAAGAACAGAAATATCTAAAAAATTTCACGCTCGATGATGCATTTGAATTCACGATATATTCGATGGGTAGTTTTTGGAGAAATAAAGGCATTTTTATCCATGAGCAAGCTAGTACGCCTGAAAGCATGATGTTCCCCCTCAGAATGTCTGATGTTTCAGATGCTTGGATAGAATCTAAAGGCATCCCTAGGCATCTCATAAGAAGCTTAAAGACTAAACTTCACAAACATTTAATTGAATGGAAACCACTTCTACCAAAAGTTCCAAGTGTATCTGTGTTCAACATGAAAGGAGAAAGGATTCTGCCAGGGGATACTATATTACTATCAATAGGAGAAAAAATAAAAATAACAGAATCCGATGGAGATTTTTCATTAGTGCAATTAAATTGCGAAGGTGATATTTCTATAGAAAGCACGCTATCACCAGACAATAATGCCAAAGAGACATATCTCTCATGCAATAACTCAGGAACAATTCGAATTGGTTTAGTAGCTGGAGATGCAAAAAAAGAACTAGGTTATGGAAACTACTATATTCAAATATTAACTCCTTGGTATGTTGCAATTAATTCTTTATTGAAAGGTGTAAAGGATAGTATATTTGGTTGGAAAATTTTAACTGAAAGTTTTGTGCAACCTTTTATGTTTGAAGCAAAAGACGATTTTGGGCTAAAAAGAACTTACATAATGGCTTGTTTTTTTGTCGCTCAGAAAGAAAATAAAAAGGTAAAAGTAGTTTTAGATACACTTTATGAAGGTGGAAAGGGTCCTATTGAACAAGCTGCTAAGCGACTTAGTGGGGTTCTTAGTGAAAAAGTAGCAGATTATGCAATCCTCATCAAACCAGAAGAAATTGGCAAAGATTCAAAAATTCTCGAAGATTTTGAATCCGGATGGAAAGACAAAGGTCATGTAATTAGC
>JACRDV010000003.1 GCA_024860865.1 Methanobacteriota archaeon
TTCTGAGTTTATGTACGCGAATCCAATCTGCTTCTGTTGAAATTCTCGCTTCACCAGTTCTAGTTGCTATCTTTCCGTCTAAACTCATAGCAGCATTCAAAATAACATATGGTCTCTTCAAGCCATCTACCAAGGCAGACTTTATAAAAAAATAACGAGCTCCCTATATAACCCTAACTAAGGCAAGAAAAGTAGTTAACAATCTCGCAAAAACCAGAAGAGTTTAAAATTCTATCTTGCTTCTTCAAACTGGGTTAGCCTACGAATTAGCACTATGTCGCCGATAGCTATGATCATGTTGTACGGTATTATTACTCCTTTTTTTCCGCCTAATTCTGTTAAAGCACTGCCTCTAGTTGGGGCAGCAGCAATTCCTGTTACTTTTCCAACACGAGCATCAAGTGCAATATCTTCAACCTTGCCTATATAACGAGCTGTCTCAGAGAAGATATCCATACCGTATAAGTCAGACATTTTAAAGGCCATATTTTGCCACCAACCGCTTATAGTCCTATGCCAAGAATATAGTTTTTTCGTTTCGTTTTGGGCCAATCGATTAAAATAAGAGTTAATTATAGAATTGTTATCCTATTAGCAACTTGAAACTGGACATTTTCTAAGCTCTTTTTCTCTAAATCTACAAAATTTTAAGCTTATGAAGCGCAAAAAAGTCACTTATCAAGCACTGAAGAGCGTTATTTAACTGTTCGAAAGTTTAATAATTTAACTTCTATTATCTATCACATACTTCTCGAGGATTAAAATGCAATTTAAAAAGATTGCAGAAGATGTCCAAAATTTAGTAAAAACTCACCATGAATGGATGGACACTACACTTAATATGATAGCTAGTGAAAATATAACAAGCCCAGCTGTTAGGAAGGTAATAGCCTCTGATTTTTCGCACCGATATGCAGAGGGAGAACCAAGAGATAGACTTTACCAAGGATGTAAATACATAGATGAGGTCGAACTAATCGCAATCAACTTAGCCAAAAAACTTTTCGATGCGGAGCATGTTAACGTCAAGCCAGTTTCTGGTGCTGTGGCAAATCTTGCTCTTTTTACTGCCTTAACTAAGCCTGGTGATACTATAATGGCTCTCAGCGTGCCAAGTGGAGCTCATATATCAACTGCAAAATTTGGCGCTGCTGGCGTTCGGGGATTAAATGTTGAGAGTATTCCATTTAATCAAAAAGGAATGACTGTAGATGTAGATGGAATGATTAAAAAAATTAGAGATATTAAACCAAAACTAATTTTATTTGGCGGGAGCATATTTCTATTTCCTCATCCTGTAAAAGAAGCGCGCACAGTTGCTGATGAAATTGGAGCTTATGTTGGCTATGATGCAGCTCACGTATTCGGTTTAATAGCTGGAAAACAGTTCCAAGATCCACTCCGCGAAGGTGCTGATGCCATAAGCTCAAGTCGGCATAAGACTTTCCCCGGACCACAAGGTGGGCTTATTCTTTGCAAACAAAATTTAGCTAAAAAAATTGATAATGCTGTATTCCCGGGTTTGGTTAGCAACCATCACCTCCATCATATAGCTGGTCTGGCTATTACATTAGCTGAAATGCTAGAATTTGGAGAGGCATATGCAAAACAGATCATAAAAAATGCTAAAACTTTAGCTGAAGAACTTCATAATTCCGGACTTAATGTTTTATGCGCAGACAAAGGTTTTACTGCTTCCCACCAAGTTGTAATTGACGTTTTAAAGAACGGTGGAGGAGGGCAGATAGCTAAAACCCTTGAAGAAGCAAATATCATTGTTAACAAAAACTTATTGCCTTGGGATAGCATTGATCACGCAAAAAATCCTTCAGGCATAAGGTTAGGCGTTCAAGAACTAACTCGGCTTGGGATGAAAGAAGGAGAAATGGCAAAAGTAGCAGAGTTAATTAAAAGGATTGTTTTAGATAAAGAAAATCCATTAAAAGTTCGCTCTGAAGTTATTAAGTTTAGGCAAAACTTCAAAAAAGTTCACTATTGCTTTGATTCTGCTCTTGAAGCCTATAGATATGCTGAGCTTAAGTTAGGCTGATAATTTGAATTTAACTTCCTCGGCGAGAAGTCCCCTTTCAAAGGGATGAGAGCGATTACTTTCGGGGACCTCTCCCCAAAAATCATATGTAGGGGAACCGAATTCAGTTGATGCGATGCTGAGCTACAAGTTTCGCATATACCCATCTAAGACAATTAAGCAAAAGCTGGTTGAGCAGCTTGAGCTGTGCAGATGGCTTTACAATCGCCTACTAGAGGAATTGGAAAAAGCCAAGAAAGAAGAAAGAGAACTGAAACCAATAGAAACGCAAGCCCTAATTGTGAAACTGAAAGAAGAGAAGCCAGGGCTTAAGACAGTGTATTCTAAAGTCCTGCAAATGGTGAACTATCAGCTCTGGTCAAATGTTAGAGCACTATCGGAGCTAAAGAAGAATGGTAAAAAAATCGGAAAGCTTCGGTTCAAGGGCAAGGGCTGGTTCAAAACTCTCAACTATAACCAATCGGGCTTTAGAATAAATGGCAAGAAACTAATGCCATCTAAAATTGGAGAAATTCCAATAAAAATTCACAGAGAAATCGATGGCAAAATCAAAGGAGTTATAGTGAAGAAAGAATGCTCAGGTAAGTGGTTTGCGATAGTTCAAGTAGATGCTGAACCAGAACCACTACAAAAGACTGGAAAAGTTGTTGGAATTGACGTAGGAATAAAACATTTCCTTACTGATAGCGAAGGACATCAGATAGAGAATCCAAAATTCTATGAAAAATCCTTAAACCGCGTAAGGATTGGACAGAAGAAATTATCAAAGAAACAAAAAGGTTCTAAAAACAGAGAGAAGCAAAGAATAAAA
>JACRDV010000011.1 GCA_024860865.1 Methanobacteriota archaeon
GAGAGCACGTTATCTCTTATATGTCTGTTCAAATTTCTTTTAGAACAATTTTCAACGAAGAGTTTGAGATCTATCTCTTTTCCCCTATCGATTAAGAGTGCAATTATATCTACTATATCCTTATCCCTTCTTTTTGTCATGAGTTTTAGTATCAGCAATTCTTCTAGAGAAATTACATGTGCTTTGACTTTTGCTTTAGTTTCTTTAAAGAAGCCAGATATCTATAAAAGTTTTGATCTCTGGAGTGTTTCTTCGTCAACAGAATAAGCTGTCTTTGTTTAAATGTCAAAAATCCCACCCGTACTGATATGAAGGTCGATAAAATCATTATTAAATTTTCTTTTTCCTGCCAATCCAAATTCAGTTTTCCCAACTTCATAACCAAGACTCTTCAGTAATGCGATTAATTTCCCAATCTCTTTTTTTAAGATTACACAATCTATATCCTTTGTAGCTCTATAACCAGCAGTGTAGGCTTTGACGGCATACCCACCAATCACTATAAGTTTCAATCCATAGGTTTTCGATTCCCTCACTATTTTTTCAAGATCCTTTAAACTCGCTTCTTCTACTTTCAATCATCTCACCAAATCAAGTACAACTTTCTTAAAACTATCAGCTTGATAGCACCTAACATTCCATTTATCTTCCAGTTCTTTGTATGCTAGATTTCTGATTTCTCCAACTGTTGGTATTCCTTTAATTATTTTTATATCCCTCGTTTTATTCTTCTCTATTTTGTCCAAAAGTTTTTTGCTAAACACCTGTTTTTTAGCCTCTTTATTTACACACTCTAGAACAAAACCCAAAGTGTTCATTATCCCATTATCTTTTGCAAGTTGTATCACTTTATCCCAATCAATTTTATTTTTTTGAACTATCGCTATAGCCGATGCTGAGACAATATCATCATCCTTGAGAGAATCAGTGAATGTATAGTGCGGTAGTTGATAGTGGTTTTTGCCTGTTTGATTTAAGCGCAGGTCCAGATCAGTGTGTAAATGAATAGTTTCAGTTCTTTCTTTTTGTTCATCGATGCTTACATCGTTGAGTATTATTGACGAACCGAAAAGTTTGAATAGTGTAATCCAGCCATCCACATCTTCTTTAGAAATTGAGATATGTTGAACTTCTACAGAACGATAGAAATTTGTCCAATACCCAATGGCAGTATCTTTAATGTAACAATAATTCCAACCAGCGGATTTGTTTGCTTCTTCTAGTAGGGTAGAGAATGTAAATGCCTTTTCTCTTTCATGGACTTTTTTATATATAGCTCGTGCATTGCTTACCTTTTCAGGGTTGAGAAGTATGTAAAGTCTCACTCTCTGGTCATACTCTGCCTTTCTATGAACAGCAAAGCCATTGTCCTCTATGATGTTTATCAATTTAGAACCATACTTTATTTGTTCTGAACTGAATTTTTTCCCACCGAATATAACCTCAAGTGCATCCTCAAATCTAAATTCTTTGCCTTTGAACTTTAGCCACAGTTTATCATATTCCGAGCGCCATTTTATATCGATCATATTAATCGCCTATTTTAGTAGATTAATTTTAATTACTCTACTAATTTGGTAGAATAAGTATTAAAAGCTATCTGTTCGGGGCTAAAACAACTTCGAAGAATTACGTAATCAGGCTGTTCTACTTCTTGTACTCAACCCTCCTTTACAATCTGTGGATAATTATAGATAGTTTAATTAGTCTTCACTTATTCGGTGAATTGAAAAATGAGCATTTTTACGTCAAAAATATTCGGTACTGTGCTGTATACTCTTTCTTATGTCACATGACAATAGTTTTCTGCGGTTTTAGAAAGATTTTGGTTAGAGGTAAGAATAGAATTTTAATGGATTTAATGTAATTTTCTGAAATTTTAGTTCATTTTTTCTAATTTTAAGAATGATTTCATAAACTTTTAGAAGATTTTTCGGTTGTTTTTTACACAAAATATTCAAGTTAAATTCTACATTCGGATCTACTGTAGATAAATTAAGACTTTTATACCAAAGAAGCGTTTCTATATAAACAACTATAGAAATACGAATATCAAATTCTTTCAGGCGTAACCATTCTAAGAATTTTCTATTTTTAAAAATTGAGCTATCTAAACATAATTTCAAAATTCAGTTCCCCAACTTGTTGCAATAACTGTTTCAATTGGTACAGTCGAACTTTCAATAATCTTTGATATTTTAGCCCATTTTGGGTCAGATGCTCTGATTTTTGCTGAAGCTTCGTTTAATATTTTATCAACCTTTGAAGGATACTTTAACTTTCTTTCCTGCAAGGCTTGTTTTTCAAAGAGCTCAATAGCTTTCTTTATAACTTCTCCCTGGGTTGTATCAAGCATTGCAGCTAATTTTTTAAGTTTTTTCCGCATTTCGTTATTTACTGTTACTGTAGTAACCAAAATTAAACACCATTTTAAGATTTAAGATTAATTTTTAAATATTTAAATGTTTACATTAAATTTATTTTTTACTAAAATTTAGTTTTTTTATGCTTCTTAATTTTTGTTAAAGCAACAACCTTTGCTTTTATTGTTTTTTAACTTCCATGGGATTTAATCTAATCACAATTTATCCAACAATTTCCGAACAAAAGCAATGGAGAGGGTGACCGAAAGTATTCAATTCATCTCTCAGCTGAAGCAAAGAATATTCTTGCCAAATTATTTATAAAAAATAGTGAAAAAAATATTGCCTCAGCTATTATTGAATTACAATAGAAATGCCGAAAAAACTTAAATCTGATAATTGCTCCAAAATTAAGCAAACATATTTTTAGGGGGTTTATTTTGTGGAGTATTCTCAAGTAAACTCAAGGCATGAGTAAGATGCTCGTCATTGACCTCTTGTGATCCCTCAATAATTGCTTTATGAAGCGCATTCTTGAGCAATCGCTCTTTAATGTCTCTTCCTGACATTCCATCGGTAGCTTCTAGATATCGCCTCAAACTCGCTTTAACTGGCAATGGTAAAGTTTTAGAATAATACTCCATCATATCAAGTCTCTCCTTGCGACTAGGTAATGGAAAATCAATTTCTTCTTCGAATCTATTGCGAATTGCATGATCAAGCATAGTTGGGTTATTCGTAGCTCCAATAGTTACTACGCCTTTGTTTTCAGCTAATCCATCCATTTCAGTGAGCAGCGCATTAACAACTTCCGCAACATCTCCCCTAAGATTTTGATAGTAACGATCTAATGCAATCGCATCTAATTCATCTATAAACACGACTGCAGGTGCATTTTCAGCTGCAGCACTAAAAACTTCATGAATTCTTTTAGCCCCCTCTCCAACATGTTCCCCAATTAAATCAGTGGCTCGAATCAAATAAAGTGGGACATTAGTTGTGTTTGCTAAAGCTTTTGCAGTCATAGTTTTTCCAGTTCCAGGTTGACCATAGAATAAAATGTTTCTAGGAGCCCATTCACCAAAAACTTCAGGATTCTCTAAATACTTCATTATAATCCTGCATTTTCTCTTTACATGGTCAAGTCCAATTATATCGTTAAAAGTTACATTGCTCTTTATCTCAACTGTCCATTTTGGTTTTCGTTTAACTCCAATTAGTCTAATCGATGTTGAACTAGTTATGCGAACTGGCCTTTCTGAAGGATGAACTTCTATGACTTCAAAGGCAAAATCAGGAAAAATCCGTTGGTCAAATAAATAATCTCCTTTTTTAACAACTTGCCCCAACCATTGCTCTTTAGCATAGTGCTCAAAAAGTGGAATATCATCGGTTATAAGTTGATGTGTCTCATGGCAAGTGCATCTAATGGGGTATCCAACTGGTTTTAACCAAATACAACGTGCTAATTTCGAGCCGGTTCCATAGTGAATGGTCTCTTCGCTTGAGGTGCGGTTTTTATTAACATTAGAATCGACATAAATTCGCAGTTCTCTGCCCCCATATTGTTTTTATTTAAGATAAACTAATTTCTAATACGTCCTAAATAGCTTTAAACTTTACCATTATTTTTAATAGAAAGATTTTTAAAATTTTTTAAGTGAGTAAGAGTATGGATAAAATTAGAGCTTTTATAGCCATAGATATTCCAAAAGATTTGATTAATAAAATCGCAAACATTCAAAACAGTTTAAAGAAAATTGATGCTAATATCAAATATGTTGAACCAGAAAACATCCATATTACGCTTAAATTTCTTGGTGAAGTCCTTGAAAATAAACTGGCTAATGTGAGTTTGGTTACAAAAGAAACAACAGTTGGGGTTAAACCATTTGAAATAGAGATAAATGGGGTTGGGGTTTTTCCAAGTTTTAATTATATCCGAGTAATTTGGGTCGGCATTACAAAAGGCGCAGATTTTTTAAGCAATCTCCAAACAGAACTTGAAAAAAGACTAGTTCCACTTGGATTTGAACCTGAAGAAAGGGGTTTTTCGCCACACATAACAATTGGTCGAGTTAAAACAATTAAAGCAAAAGCACAACTTCAGTCTAAAATTAATGAATTACAGAATATAAACATTGGAACAATGCAAGTCGATTGTCTTAAGCTCAAGAAAAGTCAATTGACACCTAAGGGACCGATCTATACCGATTTAGTTGAAGTGAAATTTCAATGATTGATCAAATTTGCCAAACTGTTTTAGAGAAAATTAAACCTACAAGAGAAGAAGCAGATAGAGTAAATAAACTTGCTCAAAAGCTTGTTTTGCATATTAATGAGGAAGCAAAAAAAGCTGGGGTTAAAGCCGAAGCGATGGTTACAGGTTCAATTGTTAGAAACACATGGTTAAGCGGAGATAAAGATCTTGATATCTTTATATTGCTTCCAAATAATCTGACGCGAGCTGAGTTTGAAAAGATTGGTCTTGATATTGCAAAAAAAGTAGCGGGCAAGAATTGGCGCGAAGCATATGCTGAGCACCCGTATATCCTCGCTGATATAGAGGGTTATGAAGTTGACTTAGTTCCATGTTATAAAATTTCTGACCCTAGTAAAATCAAATCAGCAGTAGACAGGACACCATTCCATCTTCAATTTGTAAAAGAAAAACTGACTCCGGAACTTGCAGATGAGGTCAGATTGTTCAAGCAATTTTGTAAAGGCGTTCAAATTTATGGAAGCGAACTTAAAACTCAAGGAATTTCAGGATATTTAGCTGAGCTTTTAATAATTTATTATGCATCATTTCTTAACCTGCTAAATGCAGCTGCTGAATGGAAGCAGGGATTAGTTATAGATTTAGTTAAACATTATCCAGTTTTAGATCAAGCAAGGATTCCCTTTGAAAATCAACCATTAATTGTCGTTGACCCGGTTGACCCAAAAAGAAATGTTGCAGCAGCGCTTTCATATAATAACTTCTTAAAACTAATTTTTGCAGCAAAATCTTTTCTTGTTAATCCATCCGAGAAATTTTTCTTCCCAAACGAGATCAAACCATTTTCAAAAGAACAATTGCTAAAAGAGCTTGAAAATAGAGGTACTGAGTTTTTATTTTTGGTCTTTAGCCCGCCAGATGTGGTTCCGGACATACTTTGGCCACAGCTTTATAAAAGCTTAAAATCTTTTGAGACGCAACTGTCTAAATCCAATTTTCTTTTGCACAGAAAAAGTGTTTGGTCAGATGAAAAAGAACTTGCAATAATGGTCTTTGAATTCGAAAAAGCAGAACTTCCAAAGGTTTACAGGCACATTGGGCCACCTGTTCTCGCTAAAAAAAATGAAGTGGATAATTTCTTAAAGAAGTATTCTACGCAAAAGATAGCAGGTCCATGGGTCGAAAATGGAAGATTTGTAGTTGAACTTGAGCGAAGATTTTCTACGGCCGAGGATTTTTTAAAAAATATTTTAAAAGAAAAAACAGTTAAAAAACTCGGCCTAGGAAGGCACATTGTTGCGAGCTTACTCAAAGAGTATAAGTTGCTAAGAAATAAAGAAATAGTTGAAATTTATAACAAAAATTTTGAGTTCGCAAAGTTCCTAACTGATTATCTAAGTATGAAATTTCCCTGGAAATATTAAAGTGAACTAATAATTAATTATGTCCCAAAAGTCGTAACTATAGTTGCGATATTATATTGTCTATTGTTTTAAAATTTTTGAAGCAATTTATTGTTTTTGAGAGATTTTACCAAGTTGGTTCAAAACTTTCTCACGAATTTCTTGAGCACTAGGTAACTTTCTAACTAATTTTCCATTTACTATCAACGGTTGTAACATTGGATTTAGTTTACCTTTGCACTTTTTGCACTTGCTCGGCTTTTCATTGAACTTCACAACAATATCAGCAAGGCAATTCCAGCACCGATAAACTTGTTTTTTTCCAGAAAGTTTTCCTCTTTTAGCAGCGGGCTTGCCATTCACTTGAACTATATCCAATGCAAAATCAACAGGTGGAGCCCCGCTTATATATGTTCCAACTCCAAAAGCATCAGCACCAGCAGCAATGAGCTCTTTTATTTGGTGCTCA
>JACRDV010000055.1 GCA_024860865.1 Methanobacteriota archaeon
GAAGTTAATACTTATAATCGGAGATGGTATGTCCGACCGACCTGCCAAGGAGCTTGGCGGAAAAACACCCCTTCAAGTAGCTAATATACCAAATATGAATGAAGTTGCTCGCAAAGGGATTTGTGGTTTAATTGATCCAATTGCCCCTGGAATTCGCCCCGGCTCAGATGTTGCTCATTTGGCCTTGCTTGGCTATGATCCTTTTAAGCTATACACGGGCAGGGGCCCATTCGAAGCAGCTGGAGTCGGAATCAATGTTTTACCAGGGGATATAGCTTTTAGATGTAATTTTGCAACAGTTAATGAAGACTTAATTGTGATTGATAGAAGAGCAGGTCGCATTAGAGAAACTCAAGAGCTTGCTGAGGCATTAAATGAAATTGAAATTGAAAGCGCAAATGTTAGAATTGCTTTTAGAGCATCAACTAGCCATAGAGCTGCATTGTTATTGAAAGGAAACTTATCTGACAAAGTTTCAGATTCTGATCCAGGAGTGACCAACCAACCAATAAAAAAAGTCATTCCACTTGAAAAATCTAGAAAAGCAAAAAATACGGCTGAAGTTTTAAATGAGTTCACAAAAAAAGCTCATGAAATTCTAAAGACGCATCCTGTCAATCTGGCTAGAGTGCAACAAGGGTTACCGCCTGCTAATGCTATTTTAGCAAGAGGAGCTGGAGTTGTTCCTCATCTCTTACCCATAACTCAAACATATAGAATATCTGCTGCTTGTATAGCTGCTACAGGGTTGGTTAAAGGAATTTGCAAAATGGCCGGCATGAAGATAATTCAAGCCCCTGGTATGACTGGCGGAATTGATACCGATACTATATCTAAAGGTAAAGCTGCTTTAGGAGCAATAAAAGAAGATGACTTTGTTTTATTACACGTTAAAGGACCGGATGAAGCTAGCCATGATGGGGATGCCGGAGGAAAAATAAAAATTATCGAGAGAATTGACCAAATGCTCGGGTTAATTTTAAATGAATTCAAAGATGGTTACACTGGAATAGTTTCAGATCATACAACTCCTCTGAGCGTGCGCAACCATACTGGAGATCCCGTTCCTCTTGCAATTTGCGGCGAAGGGATAAGAGTCGATCATGTGCATGAATTCAACGAAGTTTCTGTTGCAAAAGGTGGATTACTTAGAATGCGCGGAATTTATTTGCTTCCAACTCTAATGGATCTATTAAGCAAAGCCAAAAAAATCGGTGCATAAAATTGGGAAAATTATTTGGAACTTCTGGCATTAGAGCAGTTATAAATGAACAATTAACTCCAGATTTAGCCATTAAAGCAGGACTAGCGCTCGGAACTTATCTTGAAAATAAGGGGAAGGTAATTATTGGAAGAGATACAAGAACCTCTGGCGAAATGCTGGAACATGCCGTAAGCTCAGGGTTGCTAGCAGCAGGCTGTGATGTCCTTAAAATTGGAGTTGCTCCAACCCCTACAACTAGTTTTTCAACAAAGTACTTCCAAGCAAGTGCTGGTGTTATAATAACTGCTTCTCATAATCCTCCTGAGTATAATGGAATAAAATTTTTTAATAATACAACAATTGCATTTACTCCGGAACAGGAAGAAAAAATTGAACCGATTATCTTGAAGGAAAGGTATAAGCTAGCTGAATGGGATAAAGTTGGAAAGGCTAAAACAATAGATACGGCAATTGAAGCCCACATTAAAACAATACTATCCCACATAAAAGCATGTAATGGGTTAGAAATCGTTGTAGATTGCGGCAATGGGGCAACTTCTCTATTGACTCCTTTTTTATTGAAAGATTTGGGATGCAAGGTTATCGCTCTAAATGCACAGCCGGATGGATTTTTTCCAGGTCGTTCCCCTGAACCAATCCCTGAAAATCTCCAAAATTTAATTGATGTTATAAAGGCAACCAATGCTGACCTTGGAATTGCTCATGATGGCGATGGGGATCGAATAGTTGTTATTGATGAAAGAGGAAATTTTGTTTCACCAGATAGGCTATTTGCATTAATTGCTTCAAATGTTATTAAAGAAAACAAAGGCGGCACTATTGTCACAACAGTTGATGCTTCAATGTGCATTGATGAAGCTGTAAATAAAGTTGGCGGAAAAATTATCAAAACTAAAGTTGGAGATACTGCTGTAGCTCTCTCAGTTTGTAAATATAATGGTATCCTTGGCGGGGAGCCAAGCGGAACTTTCATTATCCCGGAAATTAACCTGTGCCCAGATGCCCCTCTTGCGGCAGCAAAGATAATCGAACTTCTTTGCAAAACTAAGGCGAAAATTTCTGATTTATTAAAAGGAATTCCTGAGTATCCGATTTTAAGGTCAAAAATAAGTTGTCCTCAACATATTAAAGAGCGAATTATGAATAAATTAAAAACAACAATCAACAAGGTTTTTCCAAACGCTCAAATAGAAGAAATCGATGGATTAAGATTAAATCTTAAAGATAGTTGGATAATAGTTCGGCCTTCGGGTACTGAATCTGTCATTCGTTTGGCTGCTGAAGCCCAAAGAAAAAAAGAAGCTGAAGAATTGATGTCAAAAGTTTCTGAATTAGTCAAAAAAGAGATCCAAATGGGGTCGAAGTGAAAGCAGTAATCCTAGCGGCTGGTAAAGGCACGCGAATGCAACCTTTAACCAATACACGAGCAAAGTTAATGTTGCCGATTGCTAATAAGCCAGTGATCGAGCACGTAATTAGAGCGGTAATTAATGCTGATCTACGGGATATCTTTTTAGTAGTTGGATACCGAAAAGAACAAATTATCGAGTATCTCAAAAATCGAAAACTCCCAGCTCAAATTAGCTTTATTGAACAAGAGCAACAACTTGGAACTGCACATGCAGTTAGTATAGTGAAAAACAAGGTTAAAGATGAGCCGTTTGTCGTAATTAATGGAGATATCTTAGTTAAACCAAGTATAATTATTCAAGCAGTTAAAACCCACCAAGAAAAAAAAGCCTCTGCAACTTTAACACTCGTTGAAGTAGAAGATCCTTCATCATACGGAGTAGTTAAAATCGAGCAAGATGGGGAAATTAAAAAAATTGTTGAAAAACCAAAAGCAAGCGAAGCTCCAAGCAATTTTGCAAACGCTGGCCTTTATGTCTTTAGTTCAGATATCTTCGATGCTATAGAAAAAACTACAAAATCAACTCGCGGTGAGCTAGAAATAACTGCTTCTATTCAAAACTTAATCAACTGGAAAAAACGAGTTTACGGCTTATTTTCAAAGGATTATTGGATGGAGATAAGCAAACCTTGGGATTTGCTCAGAGCAAATCAAGTGGTGCTCAAAAAGATTGAATCGCAAATCCTAGGAAATATTGAAGAGAGAGCGACTTTAAAAGGTCCAGTCCAAGTTGGCGATGGAACAACAATTAGAAATGGAGCTTACACCCAAGGTCCAGTGGTTATCGGGGAGAATTGCGATATTGGTCCTAATTGTTATATCAGGCCATATACTAGCATTGGCAATAAGGTTCGAATTGGGAATGCCGTTGAAGTGAAAAACTCAATAATAATGGATTATGCTCACATTGGACATCTATCATACATCGGTGATTCCATAATAGGAGAAAAGTGTAATTTTGGGGCTGGAACAAAAATTGCAAACCTTCGTTTTGATGAAGGACCCATTCAAGTTAAAATAAAAGAGCAATTAGAAAACAGTAAGCTCAGAAAATTCGGAGCAATAATCGGAGATAACGTTAAAACGGGAATTGGTGTTTTAATCAATCCAGGTATTAAAATAGGTTCAAATGCAAGAATTGGACCTGGAATCGTTGTTTATGAAGATGTAGAACCTGGGGCATTATTGCTTCTAGACCAAAAAATTATAAAAAAATAATTTAAAAAAATTTCATTTGAAAGATTTGCATCGAATTCAAAAATATCATTTTTATAATTATTTTGCAATTTTATTTATAAATACCAGTATTATAACTCAGCATAAAATATTTAAATTCGAAATAATTCGAAATTATTATTCACTGATGCGGTGAGTCACTATAAAAGAGAGGATAAGAAAGCGATTTCCAGCTTTGATGAAGGAGCTTAAAGAACATGAAGTTGTTAAGATAGACTCCGTTAGAACAGATGCCAATGAAGGAGAAAGTGCTGCTCAGAAAGACCTTTCAGGGTACGTCCCCGGAGTTATTGATTATCTTAGAAGGTGCGAGACTGATGAAGAGGCCCTTCAAATAATTGGTTACCTAGAGGAGAAAGGGGAAATTTCGAACGATTATGCAAAGAGATTGCGCTCACAGCTAATACAAAAAGGCGTGCGCAGTTTTGGTCCAAAAAAGGCTCATGGTCACTATGAGAAGTATGGAGGGCGCTAATTAAAGCCCCACTCTTTTATTTTCTTTAAGTTTTTAAAATTGATTTAAACTAATTCCGTAAGTTAGTCTTTATAACACCTAACTAGGATACCACTAAAATATTTAAAATAATACAAAATAGAATAATAGGCTAATATTTTGATATTTTTGCACTGAAGAAGGCTGTTCTAAAATGATTACAGGTTTGGTTGGAAAGACAAATGTAGGAAAGAGTTGTTTCTTTGCAGCAGCAACTCTAGTTGAGGTACCAATAAGCAATTATCCATTTACTACAATTGATCCAAACCGTGGAATAGCATTTGTCCAAGGCAAGTGCTTATGTAAAGAATTTAACGTAGAGTGCAATCCAAGAAATTCGCAATGTAAAGATGGTTTAAGATTAATTCCAATTAACATCATAGACGTCGCAGGTTTAGTTCCTGGAGCTCACATGGGCAGGGGCTTAGGGAACAAGTTCTTAGATGACCTAAGACAAGCTGATGCATTCATCCATATAGTCGATGCTGCTGGAAGCACTGATGAAGAAGGTCGGCCCTGTAAGCCAGGCACTCGAGATCCAGTTGATGATGTGCGCTTTCTGGAAGTCGAACTAACTATGTGGATGTATGGAATAATTCGTAAGGATTGGGATAAACTAGCCCGCAGAATTGAGGGGGAGAAGTTGAACATATACCATGCTATTGCTGAGCGTCTAAGTGGTATTGGAGTTACTGAACTTGATGTGAAAAAAGCTATCGGACTGGTTGGATTAGACATAGTTTATCCCTCTCGCTGGACTGATGAAGACCTCAAAAAGTTCGCCTCAGAGTTGCGAAGAATTAATAAACCAATGATTATCGCAGCTAATAAGGCTGATATTCCAATTGCAGAAGAAAACATAAAAAGACTAAAAGAAGAGTGCAAAGACTATATCATTGTTCCAACTTCCTCTGAAGCTGAATTATTGCTTCGTCGCGCAAATGAAAAGGGTTTAATTGAGTACACACCAGGTAATAAAGAGTTTAAAATAAATGACCTAAAGAAACTTGATCCCAAACAAATCAAGGCCTTAGAGCTTGTTCAGGGATTGATCCTAAATAAATGGGGATCTACTGGAGTTCAAGAGGCCATTGATAAAGCTGTGTTTGACCTGCTCAAACTAATAGTAATATATCCAGTAGAAGATGAAAACAAATTAACAGATAAAGATGGGAACGTTTTGCCAGATGCGCTTCTCTTGCCACAAGGCTCAACTGCTAGAGATCTAGCTTATAAAATTCACACAGACTTAGGTGAAACATTTGTTAGAGCCATTGACTGCCGAACTAAACGACATATTAGTGCTGACTATCAGCTGAAAAATTATGATGTGATTAAGATTATTGCAACAGCTGGGAAATAAAATGGTAAAAATTCTAGTATGCGATCGTATCGATGAAGATGGGATTAAAACACTGAGAAGTATCGGTGAGACAGAAGTAGCTATTGGTCTCCCAAAAGATGAATTATTAAAGAAAATTCAAAATGTTGATGCGGTAGTTGTTAGAAGTGCAACCAAAGTTACAGCTGATTTAATTAATGCCGCTCAGAAATTGAAAGTAATCGCTAGAGCTGGAGTTGGTGTTGATAACATAGATGTCCCTGCTGCAACTAGAAAAGGTATTTTAGTCATAAATGCCCCGGACTCTAGCTCAATTGCTGTAGCTGAGCATGTTATTGGTTTAATGCTTGCTTTAACTAGAAAAATAGCTATCTCAAATATGAGCTTAAAAAGCGGAAAGTGGGAGAAAGGTAAATTCTTGGGAGTTGAGCTCTCAGGAAAATTACTTGGTATTATTGGACTTGGCAGGATTGGCACTCAAGTTGCTCTTCGGGCAAAAGCACTTGGTCTGAGGGTTGCTGCATTCGACCCATATGTCACTGAAAAAGCTGCTGAAGAATTAGGCATTAAATTAGTTGATCTTGAGACATTGTTAAAGGAATCTGATATTATTACTATTCACGTTCCTCTTACTCCTGAAACTAAATATCTCATTGGGGAAAAACAGCTGAGCCTAATGAAGAGCAATGCATTTTTAATTAATACGTCTCGTGGCGGTGTAGTAAATGAAAAAGCATTGTGCATCGCTTTAAAAGGAAAGAAAATAGCTGGAGCTGCACTTGATGTTTTTGAAGCTGAACCCCCAATTGAGAACCCCTTGCTGGAACTAGAAAATGTCGTAGTTACGCCGCATATTGGAGGTTCAACAGAAGAAGCACAACGGAGCGCTGCCATGGCTGTTGCAAGCGAAATAATAAATGTGCTCCAAGGCAAACCAGTTCGCAACGTTGTTAACATGCCAATTATAGATCCCGAAACACTGCGAAAATTAGAGCCTTTCTTACCGCTAGCTGAAAAATTAGGAAGATTTGCCACACAGCTAAGCGAAGGTAGGATAACTGAAGTTCACATCACTTATTGCGGAGAGTTAGTAAATATCGAGCAACTTAATTTGTTAACAAGTACTCTTCTAAAGGGTTTGTTGGATAGAATACTAACTCAACCAATAAATGTAATAAATGCGCCTTTTGTAGCGAAAAGCCGTGGAATCAAAGTTATTGAAAGCAAAACTGAAGTAGTTGACCATTTCCCAAATGAAGTTATTCTAAAAGTAAAGGCTGAGAAAACCGAGATAGAAGTAAAAGGGACTTTACTTGGAAAAGAGCCTAGAGTAATAAGCATAGATGAGTATAAGATTGATTTGCCCTTAGATGGGCGAATTGTGCTAGTCAGTCATTTAGATCGACCTGGTATGATAGGAAAAATTGCATCAGTATTTGGAGAGCATAGTATCAATATTGCAACTATGCAAGTCGGTCGAAAAGAACCTGGTGGCATTCAATTAATGGTCTTAAAGATTGACCACCCGATGTCAGAACCGGCATTAAAAGCTTTGAAGCATGTAGATGGCATTAAAGATGTTGATGTAGCAGAGATGGAGGTATAAAATATTACCTGGCAGAAACTAAAAGTTCGCGATGTGATGACTCGTGGTGTTATCACCGTTCGACCAGAAACGCTTGTGATTGAAGCTGCTAATATAATGGCAAAAAGCAAAGTCTCAGGTTTATGTGTTGTCGATGAAATAGGTGAAGGCATTGGTACTATAACAGAGACAGACCTTGTGAATGCACTAAGCCATAAAAAATCAGTCAAACACCTTAAAGTAGTGAATATAATGACAGAAACTGTATTAACAGTCAAACCAGAAATGACCCTACAGGAAGTAGTTAAAATAATGGAAAAGAAAGAAGTTGGTAGGTTATTTGTGCTCTCGCCCCGTGGTTTAGCTGTCCCTACATTAAAGCGACCAATTGGTGTTGTCAGCGCAAGCGATATCATTCGAGTCATAGCTGAAGAAAAGGTATAGGAGGTACATCATTGTCAATGTATAAACAACTTTCAAAAACTTGGCAATCCATAAAGGAAAGCCCAGAATTGCTGCAGTTAATGCGAGAGAGATTGCCTAAATGGCGGAGAGGTGCATCGGTTAAACGAATTGAACGCCCGCTAAGAATTGACCGGGCTAGAGCTCTCGGATATAAAGCTAAACAAGGTTTTGTAATCGCACGAGCTCGCATTCGGCGCGGTGGATCGCATAAAATACGGCCGAAAGCTGGGCGCAAACCAAAAGCCATGGGTGTAGTTAAGTTTTCACCAGGTAAGAGCCTGCAATGGATTGCTGAAGAACGAGCTGCTAAGAAATTCCCAAATTTAGAGGTATTAAACTCATACTATGTCTGGGAAGATGGTATTAGCAAATACTATGAAGTCATCCTAGTCGATCCAAATCATCCGGTGATTAAAAATGATCCCACCATTAATTGGATCTGTGAAAAACATCATCGAGGAAGAGTATTCCGGGGATTAACAAGCGCTGGCAAGAGGGCAAGAGGGCTATACAGGAAAGGACGTGGTGCAGAGAAAGTCAGACCAAGCATAAGAGCACACCAACGCAAAGGTAAGTGAGTTTGAGGGTAACCTGTGGAAGAAGAAAGCGCTCCGATACGGGGCGTTACTCTTTCTGTTTTTTCTCATGCAACAGAAGATGAAAACAAGGTTTTAAAGGCTCTTTCTATCTTGATCCCGGATGAATGCAGGGGAGGGATATCAGTAACACACACTGAGGGACATTACAGTAATCCTATAACAGTGTACCAAATAAAACTCGCTAAGAGAAGTTATATTGAGTCATTTATAAAGTTATTAGAACAAAAACTTCAATCAAAATTATCTCCTATGGATATTGAACGGCGCCTAGATCAAAAAAAATGTCTCTATCTTAGATTCGACAAACAAATAGCCCATATAAAAAAGAAGCTTGAGTTAACCTCAGCGAGCGATGCAATTCAAGTTAAGTTGGATTTTGATATTCCTAGGAATAAAATCCTTGAAGCACTGCAATTGAAAAATTTGGTGTAAATATGAAGGATAGATTCTATGACTTGCATGCTCATTCTTTTTTTTCTTGCGGGACTGACTCGCCCACCAGATTGATTTTGCATGCTAAAAGACTAGGTTGGCACGGATTGGCAATAACGGATTATCATCCAGTCAATCTAAACTTGTTTGAAAAAATAGAAAGTATCATGAAAAAAACTTTCTCAAATTTTGATGTCATCATTGGAGTTGAAATAAAGACTGAAAAAATTTCAGAGCTAAAAACTGCTTTAAATAAATTGCGACCAATTGCAGATGTGATTCTAGTTAATAGCCAGGATATTAAGGTGATTCGTGCAGCAACAAAGGATTCTCGTGTTGATATAATAGCCCAAGAGAATTTTACAAAAGAAAAAATTGACCCGACTTTATTCAAATTTGCTGCCAAATCTAAAGTTTGTTTTGAAATAAACTTGCGCAATTTACTTCAAAGCCAAGGGGCACATCGCACTCATCTTTTCAAGTTAATTTCTAAAGAGATTCATCTTGTAAGAAAATTTGGAGCCAAAATAGTAATAACAAATGGAGCTTGCTCTTGGCTCGATATAAGGGCCCCTCTCGAAATTATTGCTTTGGCCAAGTGTCTTGGGCTATCAAAAGAAGAAGCTCTATCAGCTATCTCTAAAGTTCCATATGAAATAATCTCATTAAACCGTGAAAAACGCAAACCTGACTTTATAATGAAGGGTATAAAAATAATAAAAAAGGGCGTTTAAATGCATGCAAGACACCGCTATTTGGCCTTTACGATATTGTCAGAAAAGGAAAAAATACCGCGTGAAGTAGCTATTCGAACAATATGGCAGTCTGTCTTTAGATTTTTCGGCGAACTTAAAGCCAGCGAATTTGATCTTTGGATTATGGCCTATGACGAAATCGAACGAAAAGGTATTGTTCGTTGTAGTTTAGGATTGGTCGATTTACTCCGGGCAAGCTTGGCCACTGTTACTGAAATAGATGGAAAGCGTGCAGCTTTTCATGTGCTAGGTACATCTGGAACAGTTAAAGCTGCTACCAAAAAGTTTTTAACTAAGCATGAAAAAGTTCATAAAATTACAGAAATTGAACAAAAAATTGAATTAATTAACGTTTCTGGTGATGTAGTTCGCATTAATCCTTGTGGAGAAATAGATATACTACCTGATGCAAAATCAAGAAAAATTAGTGAAAGAACCAAGTCTAATTTTATTGGTCTCACTATCTTTGATTTAGAAATTCTAAAAAAAGGGAGTGTTTGATATGCAACCAGTACCATTTGGATATGATAGAGCAATCACGGTATTTAGCCCTGATGGACGGCTTTTCCAAGTTGAATATGCGCGCGAAGCCGTCAAACGAGGTACAACTTCTATCGGAATTAAGTGCAAAGATGGAGTTGCCTTTATAGTTGACAAACGCATAACAAGCAAACTTATTGAACCAATATCTATCGAAAAAATCTTTCAAATTGATGAACATATTGGAGCTGCTACATCTGGGCTAGTAGCTGATGCAAGAGTGTTAATCGAAAGGGCGCGTGTCGAAGCTCAAGTGAACAGAATAACCTATAATATGCCTATCAGCGTTGAAATACTTGCCAAACGCATTTGCGACTTTAAACAACTTTATACACAGCATGGCGGTGTGCGCCCATTTGGAACTGCACTCATCGTTGGCGGAGTTAATGGTGATAGTTGCCGTCTTTTTGAAACAGACCCTAGCGGGGCTCTAATCGAGTACAAAGCAACAGCAATTGGTGCAGGTCGCGCTACTGTGCTTGAAACGTTTGAAAATAAGTACAAAGAGGACATGACTTTAGATGAAATAATCGAACTTTCCATTAAGGCTCTATATGAAGCTACTGAGGGTAAACTTAACATCGAAGGAATCGAAATGGCCGTCATTGATGCTAAGACCAAAAAATTTAGGAAGCTAGAAGACGAAGAGATCAAAAAATACGCAGAGAAGGCCTTAGCTAAAGCTGGTTAAAATGGTCGTGAGCATAGAGAAAGCGATAGTTGCTCGACTTGAAACACATGGAACTAAATTTGAAGTTTTAGTTGACCCTGATGGTGCGCTGGCAATCAAAGAAGAGAAACCAATTGATCTCCGTGAAATTTTAGCTATAGATCAAGTCTTTAAAGATGCTCGAAAAGGTGATAGGGTCTCAGAGGAACTAATGGAACAAATTTTTGGAACGACCGACCCATACAAAGTTGCAGAACAAATTATTAAAAAGGGTGAAATTCAGCTAACCTCTGAACAACGCAAACGCATGTTAGATGAGAAAAAAAAGCGGATTATTGCTGAGATTTCTAAGCATGCTGTTAATCCACAGACTGGAGCACCTCATCCTCCTCATCGTATTGAAAAAGCGATTGAGGAAGCAGGAGCGCACGTTGACCCCTTCAAGAAGGTAGAAGAACAAATTCCAATTATAATTAAAGCACTTAGGCCCATACTCCCAATTAAGCTCGAAAAAGCCACCATCGCAGTAAAGATCCCTCCTACCTACACAGGAAAGGTTTATGGTGCAATAAAAGGATTCGGTGAAATCAAGCGCGAAGAGTGGCATAAAGATGGTTCTTGGATTGCATTAGTTGAAATACCAGCAGGCATGCAAGACGAGTTCTACACGATACTAAATAATTTAACAAAGGGAGAAGTTCAAACAAAGCTTGTAAAGAGAGCGTGAGGTTATGGCAGTGTTCGTTGAGAATAGATCCTTAGTAATACCTGGAGATTTGATTGCAGAAGGCAACTTTAAAGCAAGTGATGGGACGTTTCAAGAGCAGGATAGAATATATGCCTCAGTGCTCGGCTTAGTGGACGTTGGTCCTAACAAAACTATTAGGGTAATTCCATTTGCTGGCAAGTATATGCCGAAGATCAATGATGTTGTGATAGGGAAAGTCGTTGATTTGAGATTTATTACTTGGATCATTGATATTAATGCCCCTTATCTTGCTGACTTGCATGCCAATGAAGTTTTAGATCGAAAAGTGGACCTCACCGAAATTGATTTGCTACGCTTTTATGATGTTGGGGACTTATTAATATCAAAAGTAATTGATATCGATGAGGAAAAAAATATCCGCCTTACAACCAAGGCTCCTGGCCTTGGGAAACTCCACGGAGGGCGACTTGTAAAAATTTCTCCTGTAAAAGTTCCAAGAATTATAGGCCGCAGTGGTTCTATGATTAAGCTAATAAAAGATGAAACTAAATGTGAAATTCTTGCAAGCTCAAATGGGCGCGTATGGATTAAAGGAAAAGATTCTAATCTTGAAAATCTTGCTATCCAAGCCATCTTAAAAATTGAACAAGAAGCTCATACAACGGGTTTAACTGATCGCATAAAAGAAATGCTTCAAAAAGAAAGGGGTGAAAAAATTGGCTAAAGTTGGAGCTCCTGAAAAGCTCATCACTAAAGATGGACTTAGGTTGGATGGGAGACGTCTTGACGAACCTCGTCCAGTAAAATTAGAAGTAGGTATTTTAAAAAGAGCTGATGGTTCTGCTTATATTGAGCAGGGAAGAAACAAAATTTTAGCTGCAGTATATGGCCCTCGAGAATTGCATCCAAGGCACCTTCAAAAGCCAGATACGGCCTTAGTCAGATGTAGATACAATATGTCGCCCTTTTCAGTGCCAGAGCGCAGAAGACCAGGTCCAGACCGTAGAACCATTGAAATATCTAAGGTCGCTCGAGAGGCTTTTGAGCAGGCAATATTTGCTGAGCACTATCCTCGAGCAGGAATAGATATCTTTATTGAAGTTTTAGAGGCTGATGCCGGGACAAGATGTGCGGGAATCACTGCTGCTTCACTCGCGCTCGCTGATGCAGGCATCCCGATGAAAGATCTTGTTTCAGCGATAGCTGTTGGAAAAATCGATGGCCAAGTTGTTCTAGATTTAACTGGTATAGAAGACAATTATGGTCAAACAGATATGCCTGTTGCTATGATGCCTCGCAGAAATGAGATAACTCTCTTACAAATGGATGGACACTTTACTTCAGAAGAATTTGAACAGGCACTAGAACTTGCGATTAAAGGCTGTAAGATATTATATGAAAAACAACGCGAAGCGCTTAAAACCAAATATGGAGGACCTTAAATGGCTGATATCATCGCAGAAATAAAGAAAGATTACATTTATAGCCTTGCTGAAAAAGACATGCGCGTTGATGGGCGTTCTCTAGATCAATATCGCCCAATTTCACTTGAAACTGGAAAAATGGGAAGAGCCCAAGGCTCTGCTATAGTTAAAATTGGTAATACACAAGTGATAGTCGGCACAAAGCTTGAAATTGGAGAACCTTTTCCAGACACGCCCAATGAAGGTGTTTTAACTGTAAATGCTGAACTAGTTCCACTTGCTTCTCCAACTTTTGAACCTGGCCCACCAGATGAAAATGCAATCGAATTAGCGAGGGTTGTAGATAGAGGAATTCGAGAATCAGATGCAATCAAACTCGACAATCTTTGCCTTATTGAAGGTGAGAAAGTTTGGGTAACTTTTGTAGATATTCATGTTATAGATCATGACGGCAATCTGATTGATGCATCTGCGCTTGGGGCAATTTCTGCTTTATTAAATACAAGGTTGCCAGCAACTAAGGTTGAAGGGAAGGAAATTGTAATCGAAGAAGGAGAAACTGTTCCATTACCAGTAGTGCAAAAACCAGTTGCTTGTACATTTGCAAAAATTAACGGTAAGCTAATGCTCGATCCTAGCTTAGATGAAGAGCACATAATGGAAACCAGAGTTACTGTGACCACCGATGCTGATGGCAATATTCGAGCAATGCAAAAAGGAATTGCTGGCTATCTCACTAAAGAAGAGTTGATTAAAGCTGTTCAAATTGCCCGAGAGAGATCTCAAGAGTTACGAAAATTTTTGTGAGGATAATCATTGGGTCGAACAAAAAAGATAGGAATTTCCGGGCGCTTTGGGCCTAGATATGGCATGAAAATCCGCCGTATGGTTGCTGAAATTGAAGAGAAGCAAAGAAAATACCATAGATGCCCAAGCTGTGGGAATATTAGGGTCAAAAGATTAGGTACAGGGATCTGGAAATGCAAAAAATGTGGAGTTACTTTTGCAGGTGGAGCTTACATTCCGGAGACAGGAATTGTAAAAGTTGCAGAAAGTACAATAAAAATTTCTAAAAGGTGAATAATTTGTACAAATGCACTAAGTGTGGCAGAGCCATTGAACTTGACCCGGAATTTGGTGCAATTCGGTGCCCATATTGTGGCTGTAGGTTGCTATTTAAAGAACGCCCGCCAGTTGTAAAAAAAGTTAAAGCTATCTAAAGCTTTATTTCTTTTTTTAAAATGAAAGTTAGATTGATTTTAAAAGCCATCTTTTTATTTTCAGGCTATGTCTATAATATCCGTAAATCATCGTAAGCATCCCTGCGATTATGGCAGCAGAACTATAACCAAGAAGCATTAAGACTCCGAACAAAGAGAGCAACAAAGTCTGATTTGCTTTTCCTATAAATTCTTCTCGTATTCCTACTAAGTATTTGCAATAATCTCCTTTAATAAAGCAGATTCCTTTACAATCATAAAGCCGATACGAGTCTGGGTCAATCTTACACTTAGATTTTAAAACAGTATCATAGAAAGGGCATTCATTTGGGTTAGAAGTATACTTCTGCAATCGAGCTTTCGCTCGATCTTCTCTTTTGCAAGGGTCAAATCGACTCACTTTCTTCAATCACTCATAAAGTCCTTTTTAATTTTATATCACTAGTTTCCCACTTTACATGCGAACCTACTTTATACATGATGTAGCAATAAGCTATTACAAATCCACCTAAGGATGCGGCCACAGCATAATATCCAAGAAGTGTTAAAACTCCGAACGATGCTATAAGCGTTCCCAACAATTTTCCTCGCGCGGTAAGAAATTGTTTTTTCTTTTCATTCATCTCTGCTTCTTCACACTCATCGAGAACTGAACACAATTCGCAAAGTTCTGGATTTAAACTCCATTGTTTAGAGTATTCTTTAAAACACAATGGTTTTCTACTCATCATACTCAAACCACGAAGAATTTTTTAAGTGACATTTTTTAGTAAAAATACTTAAATTTAGTTAAGACGGATGTCGGACGAATAACTTTTTGGAGATACTAAAACAAGTTGTAAGTTTTTGCTGCGCGATACTAAGTTAACATTTATGGTTTTGCTATAAACATGTCTTCTGAGAAACAGAATAGGCCACACGAACACAGCTCCAATTATCACAACCAAAGTCAACGAAAGTAAAGCGATATTTGGCAAAGTTTCTTTAATGTTAACCCCCTCAAAAAAATCTAGGCTTAATTCCAGAAATATCTAATCCAATATTTCTGATGTGATACTGCATTGGAATATGTAGTTCATATTTCTCAGTGATAATAGTCTCTTTGCACTATGATCTACTAAATTCGTAATGATAGGTAAATCAGAAGCACTTGAAGAAATTCAAGCAATAAACAGCCATCAAAACAAGTTTAAAAAATAAGGCCGTGAAGGAAAATTAGGTTATATAAAATAGGTAAAACGATCATTAAAATCTAAGTTTAAGTGTAGAAATAGAGGTTATTATGCCGCTTAAATCGATTGCCGAGAACGCATTTACAAAAATTGAAATAGAATTTCCCGATGAAAAAGCTGCTCGAATCATCTATAGGGCGCTTTTGCCAGAGGTTAACTCATTACCAAGCGAAAGAGTTAAAGTAAGTTTATCAACAAGTAAGAACACTCTTTCGATGGAAATTAATGCACTGGATACTGTTGCTTTGCGTGCAGCGGTAAATTCATATTTACGTTGGATTATTTTAGCTCGAGAAATTTATGAACTAAAGGAGGAAAAATAGTGGCCCAGGAAGTACCACCAAAAGTTCAACATCAGCTCGCACAATTCCAGCAGCTTCAGCAGCAAGCACAAGCTATTATTAATCAAAAGTTTCAATTGCAACTTCAATTAAAAGAAACTGAAAGAGCTCTAGAAGAACTCGGTAAACTGACAACAGAGTCTGAGGTTTATAAGAGTGTTGGAGTTTTGCTAATAAAATCCGATAAACCTGTTTTAGAAAAAGAATTAAACGAAAAAAAGGAAACACTTGATTTGCGCATTAAGACAATTGAAAAACAAGAAGAAAGAATACGCAAACGGCTTGAAGAATTGCAACAACAGCTAAGACAAGCTCTTGGAGTTCCTACTCCGCCTGCTGGTTAACTATGGTCGAATATTTTGGATTGCCAAAGTTGAGCGATGAACAACTAAATGCTCTATGTTCAGCAGTCGATGGAGTAGCGCGAAATTACGTTTTTTCCCATATTTCAAAAAAAGATGTAATAGAGCTCAGTGTACAGATCGAAGCAGATCAAAACGATATATTAAATCTAACGATCGATATCGATCTCGAGGTTGATCCTTTCTTGGAATTGAATGTTGATAAACTAGCGGAAGAGGCATTAGATTTTGCATTTAAAGCTGCTGAAGAAAAACTTCAAAAAATTGCAAGTGTGGTTAAGTAA